>DMHJ01000151.1 GCA_003449495.1 Clostridiales bacterium UBA8153 | reverse complement strand
CCTACTCGCTGTTGGGCCGCTATCAGCTTACGGCCACCACCAATGTCCTGGAGCTCCACGACGGTCAGCTCGACGGCATCGTCGCTGCCGTAGACAGGCTGGTCATTTCCATCGATGGCATGCACGAGAGGTTTGCGAGCATCCGGGGGGCGAAGCTGGAGGGCGTGCTCGATGGCATCGACCGGCTCAACAGGCTGAAGGCGAAGCGAGCGTCCGGCCTACCCCAGCTTGCGTTGCAGCTGGTCGTCTCCCGGGACAGCATCGACGATATCTTCAGGATGGTCGATCTGGCCCATGCTCTTAACGTACACGTGCTCATGGTGGTGAACTTGATACCCCAGACCCCGGAGAACGCCCAGAAGATCCTGTACACCCGCTACGAGAACCGGGACATGGCCGTACTGTTCAAGAAGCTTTCAACCTACGCCGGCCGGAAGAGCGTAAGCCTGCAGCTCCCCCATTATGAGCTGAGAACCGAGAGAAGATGCAACTTCGTAGAGGGCGATGCCACGCTGGTGGGTGCCGACGGAGGGGTTTTCCCCTGCTACCGTTTGTCGCACTCGTACCGGGAGTATGTGTTCGGTCGCGGGAAGACCGTGCTGAAACACTCCTTCGGCAACGTGCGCCAACAGAGACTGGGAGACATTTGGGAGAGCCGGGCCTACGCAGACTTCCGTCATACCGTCCGTAACAACCTTTATCCCTCATGCACCGACTGCGACTTGGCGGACGGCTGTGCCATGGTCAGGGACACTGCATCCGACTGCTACGCGGGAGCTCCTTCCTGCGCGGACTGCCTGTGGGCCCGCAAGATCGCCTACTGCCCCTGAGCACCGGAGGTGAGTTTCCATGAGGATCACCGTCAAACTCTTTGCCCTGCTGCGTGAGGGCCGGGGCAAACAGGTGGAACTGGAGCTGGAGGCCGGGGCCAGCGTGGGCAGCGCGCTTCACCGGCTTGGGATCCAGCAGAGCGCCGCTTCTATGTTGCTGGTCAATGGCCGAACCGCCGGCTTTGACACCGCGCTGGCCGACGGCGATGTGGTAGCGGTCTTTCCGCCGGTGGGAGGAGGCTGATGGTGGAAAGGCGCTACCTGCGGAACCTCAACATGCTATCAGAGGCCGAGATGGGGAAGCTGGCCGCGGCACGGGTAGCCGTGGTGGGCTGCGGTGGACTCGGCGGGTACGTGCTGGAGCTCGTGGGCCGGCTGGGAGTGGGCCAGCTCACCGCCATTGATGGGGACGTGTTCGATGAGACCAACCTTAACCGCCAGCTCTTGTCCGACCTGGAGACCCTGGGCCAGAGCAAAGCCGAGGCGGCCAGGGCGCGCATGCTCAAGGTCAATCCTTTGGTGAACGTAAGTGCCATCGCCCGGGAGGTCACCGCCGCAAACGGCACGGAGCTACTGGCCGGCCATGATGTGGTGGTGGATGCGGTGGACAGCATCGCCACGCGCCTGGTCCTGCAAGCTCTTGCGGCCCGGCTGGGCGTCCCGCTGGTCCACGGCGCCATCGCCGGCTGGTACGGACAGGTCACCACCGTGTTCCCGGAAGACCGCACCCTGGATGCCGTCTATGGCGGCGGCAGCTCCGGAGGCATTGAAAGGGAGCTGGGCAACCCTTCCTTCACACCTGCCCTGGTTGCCTCCGTACAGGCCGGCGAGGTGCTGAAGCTCCTCATCGGGCGAGGCGAGGTCCTGCGCAAGCGAATCCTCTACATCGATCTTCTCGAGCACTTCTATACCGTCATCGCCATATGACCCGGGTGTCCCACGCCCTGGTGCCCCTCGAACCTCTCACCATCCCGGCCCCAAGCGCAACGCCTGGCTGCCCGGAAGCTGAATATACACGAAAAAGACTCGGGCACGCACCCGGACCGGTTGCCGGCTGACCGTCCGCCGGTGGGCTAGAACGGCCAGAGCCTGGGGAGCAGGATCACGGACACCCCCGCCAGCAACAACACCAGGGGCGTGCCCACTCTTACGTAGTCCTTGAAACGGTAGTTGCCCGGGCCCAAGACCAGGGCATTAGGGGGTGTGCCGATGGGAGTGGCAAAGGCACACGAAGCGGCGATGGCGATGGCCATGACCACGGCCCGGGGGTCGACCCCTAAGTCCTGGGCGATGGCGATGCCCACCGGAGCCAGAATGGCGGTAGTGGCGGTGTTGGACATAAACTGGCTCAGCCCGTTGGACAGGGCAAACAGCGCGCCGGTAATGAGCCAGGGACCGGCCTCTTGGCCAATGGTTCCGACGACGGCGGCGGCAATCTTCAGGCCTGCCCCGGTGGTTTCCAAGGCCGTGGCCAACGGTAGCATACCCGCAAGAAGGAAGATCGTGGTCCAGTCGATGGCCGCATAAACTTGTCTTTCTGATAGCACTCTCGTGGCCACCAGTACCAAGGCCCCGATGGCGGCGGTGACGTGAAGCGGCATCCCCACTTGCCTTTCAAAGACCATGACCACCACGGTTCCCACCATGACCAGGCCGGAGATCCACTGTTTCGCCGCGCTGGCCTGCCCGGTCGCTGCCGGCGCTTCCACGGTAGTGGGCTGGCCTGGGCCAGGCGTGTGGTCGGGCAGGAGGCGCGCGCCCACGGTGGCCATGTACGCGATGCCGACCAGGGTCAGCGGGATCCCGATTTT
>DMHJ01000054.1:3260-9311 GCA_003449495.1 Clostridiales bacterium UBA8153 | reverse complement strand
AAGGTAACCCAACCGCCCTTGCACCCGGCGGCAGGTAGGTGCTGGAACGATCCGGCAGGTGATGCGCTGTTTCCGGTGGTCTCCGGCCGTAGCAATTCCAACTGGAGCTGGGGCCGGCGCGCCAGCAGAGGTCGGAAGTGCCCGGCGTCCCACCGGGCAACCATCCGCGTTGCGCGGAAGCGTGCAAGCGTACCCCGCCTGCCTCACTTCCCGACCCTTTTCCACCAGCGCCGCCCGGTCGGTCATGCCCAGGCGATCGAGGACTCGCTCGGCGGGACCCAAATGCACCAGTATGGCGGCGATGAGCAGGAGTATGGAGCCTATGGGCATGGACCTCCTCGGCCTAGACTGCCCGGCTAGAGTTCCCTCTACCGGCGGTAAGCCTGCGCCTGGTCGGCCGGTCGCAGCGGTCTCGGGCGGTCGGCCGTCATCCGCCAAGCGTTCATTGACGAAAATCCTCGGCCCAGCCGGGATAGCTCGGGTTTTGGCTCTGGCAGAGGGTTAAGAGCGCCTCCGGCGCCGTGGCGATGGGCTCCGGCCGGGGCGGGAGCCCGGCTTGGCCGCGCCGCCCTTTCCCTTGCGCTGGGGAAACTCAAAGGCCACGCCTTCGGCGGCGAGCACTAGGCGGGCGGAAAACCCTCGCCCGGTACGCTGGGATCTAAAGCCGGTCAGGACGGACGTGCGTCCATCGTGCAGTAGGGTTTCCACCAGCTCCCGGTCGATGACCTTCCCACTAAGATACCCGGGCACCCGTAGCGTACAACCGCTACCGGTACAGTGCCACGTTTGGGCATCCTTTTCCACCGGCTGCCCGCACCGGGGACAGGCCAGCGGGGCAGGGGGGGGCGCCGGTGATGCGGCAACCTGGTTCACAATATGAACGGCCAGCTGGCCGATCTCGTCCATAAAGGCCGCAGGCAGGTAGTCCCCGGTCTGAATGGCGGCGATGCGCCGCTCCCACTCGCCGGTCAGCTCGGCGCTCAACAAGATGCCCGCCCCGGCCCCCCGGGCTAAGGCGATGAGGCGGCGACCTTTGGCGGTGGGTAGGAGCAGTCGCTTTTCTGCGGTCACGTACCCCACTTCCTTCAGCCGGTCGATGATAGCGGCCCGGGTGGCGGCCGTGCCCAGGCCCCGGCTCTTCATGGCCTCCCGCACCTCGGCATCGTCCGACTCCCGGCCGGCATGTTCCATGGCCGCCAGCAGCGTCGCCTCGGAGTACCGGCGCGGCGGCAGGGTGGTCTTGGCTTTGACCACGGCTTGCACCGTCATCACTTCCTCGCCGGCCCTGAGGGCCGGCAGCGGCACCGGTGCTTCCCCGTGAGGCTCCAGCACGCGCCAGCCGGCAGCTAAGACCCGGCGTCCCCGGGAGCGAAAGCGGTCCCCGTAATCTCCCGCCACGGTAAATACCTCGGTGTCCAGGTAGCGGGCTTCCGGGTAGAACTGGGCCAAAAACCTACGTGCCACCCCGTCGTAGACCTTGGCTTCGGCCCCGGACCGGGCGCCGGCGGTTTGGGCCGTGGGAATGATGGCGTGATGGTCGGTGACCCGGGCGTCATTGACCACCCGGCGATTGCCGGCATGCACCAGCTCCGGCCGGGCGCCGGCCACTGCCTGTTCGTAGTCTCCCCGCTTCCCCAGGCCGCGCAGGATGGCCGGGATTTCCCGTAGCAGCTCCCGGGAAAGGTAGCGGGAGTCGGTGCGGGGGTAGGTGATCAGCTGCTGTTCGTAAAGGGACTGGGCAGCCTTCAGGGTGGCGCTGGCCGTAAGGCCCCACCGGTAGTTGGCATCCCGCTGCAAGGAGGTGAGATCGTAGAGCTGGGGCGGTCGCTCCTGCGCCTCTTCTTCTACCACCGACTCCACCACGCCGGCCTTGCCGGCGATGCGGGATACGACGGCCTCGGCTTGGGACGCCGCTGCCAGCCGGTCGCCGCCTGCGTCGAACCACTGGCCCTGGTAATGGCGACCACCGGCGGCGGCAAAATCGGCCCAGACTTCCCAGTAGGCTTCGGGCACGAAGGCTTCGATCTCCTCTTCACGCTGTACCATCAGGGCCAAGGTGGGCGTCTGCACCCGGCCTACCGGGAAAAGCTCCCCCCACCGGCAGCTAAAGGCGCGGGTGGCGTTCATGCCCACCAGCCAGTCACCTTGGGCGCGACAGCGGGCGCTTTCGAAGAGCCGGTCGTACTCGGACTGGGGCTCTAGCCGTGCAAAACCCTTACGAATGGCCTCGGGAGTGAGCGAGGAAATCCAGAGTCGGCGCACGGGCGCCGTGAGGCCGGCCGCCTGGTAGATGAGCCGGAAGATCAGTTCGCCCTCGCGACCGGCATCACAGGCGTTGATGAGCTCGGGAGCTTGACGCGCCAGCCTGGCTAAGGTCTCGAATCGGGAGCGGGTGCGCTCCACCACCCGGGTGCGAAACCCGGCGGGAAGCACGGGCAGGGATTCCAGAGACCAACGCTGCCAGCGCGCGTCATAGTCGCCGGGCTCCCACAGCTCCACCAGGTGGCCGACGGCCCAGGTAACGGTGTGGCGCGGGCCCTCCATGGCCTCCCGCCCGGAGGCAAACCCCCCCAAGGCCGCGGCGATGGCCCGGGCCGCCGCAGGCTTTTCGGCAACGATGAGTGGCTTACCCGACACAGCTATTCCCCCGCCACCTGGACTTCGCGCCCGTCCCGGCAATCCCTCCCGCCGGCGACCCGGCGCCCCGGCAGGTATGCGGTGCCGCCGGCGTCGAATGTCCATCACCCAGCCACTTCCCACGGAAGGTGAGTCTATGCTAGTCCGGCTCCCCTACGGTCAGGGCCATTTGGCCCTCAACTTGCCCGGCCAATGCACCGACGTCCTCCTCCCGAAGCCGGCCCCGGCCCTGGACGACGAATTTGACGCCTTCACTCACGCCATCACCCATCCTACCGGGGCAGCTCCCTTGGCCGACCTGGCCCGGGGGGCCCGCCGGGTCTGTATCGTCATCTCGGACATGACCCGGCCCACGCCCAACCACCGGCTGGTACCCTGGCTGCTCCGGGAACTCCAAACGGCCGGCCGGCCGCAGGTGACGGTGCTGGTGGGCACGGGCTCCCACCAGCCCCACACCCCCGAACAATGCCGGGCGCTGGTCCAAGCCGTTCCCGATACCTGGGAGCTGGTAAGCCACGATGCCTACGACACCGGCGTCCTGGTGAGGGTAGGCGACACTGCGCTGGGCCCGGTCTGGCTACACCGGGCCTGGGTGGAAGCAGACCTCAGGGTGGTGACTGGTTTTATCGAGCCGCACTTTTTTGCCGGCTATTCCGGTGGGGGCAAGGGGATCATGCCCGGAGTGGCCGGGATCGATACCATCCTGAGCTTCCACTCCGCCCGCCTCATCGGGGATACCGGCACCACTTGGCTGCAGTTGGCGGGCAACCCTACCCAGCAGGCCGTGGTGGAAGCGGTAGAGCTGTGTCCTCCCCACTTTCTGGTCAACGTCACCCTGGATGACCGGCAAGCCATCACGGGTGTGTTCGCCGGACACTGGCGGCTGGCCCATGCCGCCGGCGCCGCCTTCTGTGAGGCACACGCCACGGTGACGGCACCTGCGACCTACCCGGTGGTGCTGGTGACCAACGGCGGCCATCCTTTGGACCAGAACCTCTACCAGACGGTGAAGGGCATGTCCGCGGCGGCCCGCATCACCCGGCCCGGAGGCAGCATGGTGGTGGCCAGCTCGTGTTCGGCGGGCCTCCCCGAACACGGTAACTTCCGGAACCTGCTGTGGGAGCACGACGATGCTTTGCGCCTGTTACGGTCCCTTCCTCCCGGGCCGGCCCGCCACGACCAATGGCAGGCGCAAGTGCTGGCGGAAATCGTCTCTGCGTTTCCCGTGTACCTGTATTCCCAGCTGGCTCGCGAGGACGCGAGACGCTGCTGGCTCCGGCCGGTGGACGATCTAGAGGGGCTGATCCCCTCCCTGCTCGCCGCTTACGGGCCAGGTGCCCGGGTGGCGGTGCTACCCCGGGGGCCCTTGGCCGTACCGCAACTGGCTGCACCGGACGTGACCGGGTAGCTGCTGCCTGCAGCTGCTCCGGCGGGCGTGACCGCAAGTCTGAGGAGCCCGGACGCCCCGCACCGGACAGCGCAGTCCGGAAGCTCTGCCTGGAACCGGTAGCTATGCCCGGTAGGTGCGCCGGAAATGAGCGCCTCCCGCCGGCCCACCACCCCGGCTCAGGCGGCTGGCCGGACAGCTCGCCCCCGGCCCGGACCTGCCGGTTGGGCGCCGCGTCATGCGCCACATGAAAGCGGCGACCGCGCCTGCCGCTCCCGGCGCGCTCCGGCTACCGGACCCAAGCAGGTTGAGACCGCCAGGGGTCAGGTTGGGCCATTCATGGGGTAGCGGGAGTTCCAGCGCGAAGGCGCCTCGCTTCGCGCCGGCGCCTTCTACCTTAGCGGTTCTATGCTCCAAGTCAGCTACTCAGGTGGTTGGCCTGCCCTACTGCCGGTTCTGCCGCTCCCGGCCACCCTCCAGGAGACCGCCTATCACCTCGCCGATGGTCACGCGGTCGTGCTCCTGGTTGGCCAGGAAACCGCGGACGGTGGCCTTCTCCCGGTCTTGTTCCACTTCCTTCAGGCTCAAGCTGATGCGGCGCTCGCTGGGACGGACCCGCAGGATCTTGACCTTGACCTCCTGGTCGGGGGAGACCACCTCTTCCGGCTTGCCCACGCGACCGTCGGCCAGCTCGGAGATGTGGACCAGACCTTCCACGCCGGGTTCGAGTTCCACAAACGCTCCGAACGGCGCTATACGGGTGACCCGCCCTTTGACCACGCCGCCCACGGGAAACCGCTCGGCCAAATTGGCCCAGGGGTCGTCCAGGACCTGCTTGAGGCTCAAGGAGATCCGGCCTTTATCCCGGTCCACCCGCAACACCATGACGCCCAGTTCCTGGCCCTCTTTGAGCACGTCGGACGGATGTTTGACTCGACCCCAGGACAGCTCGGACACGTGCAAGAGCCCATCCACCCCGCCCAGGTCAATAAAGGCACCAAAATCCGTGAGACTCTTGACGATACCGCGAACTACCTGGCCTTCTTCGATGGTGCTCCAGGTCTGGTTGCGCAGCTGCTCGTGCTCCTCCTCCAGGACCACCCGCTGGGAGAGCACGGCCCGGCCCCGGTCCCGGTCCAACTCGAGTACGCGCAGGCGGAGGGTACGGCCCACATACTTGGCGAGGTCGCTCACGTAACCCCGCTCCACTTGGGATGCTGGTACAAACCCGCGCAGGCCCACATCCACCGTGAGACCGCCCTTGACCTCCTGGAGGACTTTGGCCTCTACGGGCTCCTGCCTGGCGAGAGCCTCCTCCAAGCGTTCCCAGCTCAGCTTCTCATCGGCGCGGCGTTTGGAGAGGCGTAATACCCCCTCCTGGGCGTCCACGGACGTGACGCACACCAGGACCTCGTCACCGGCCCTCAACTCTGGCTCGTGGGCAGGACGACGGGCCAGCTCGCCTGCGGGGATCAGTCCTTCCGACTTGTAGCCAACATCCACCAGGGCGCCGCTTTCATCGACCGACACTACTCTTCCTGCGACCATGTCCCCGGGTTTGAGCACGGGCAAGGACTCCTCGTAGATGGCCTTAGAGTCCTGCTCCCCCTCCTGGACCTGCTCGTCGCCAGGTGCCTGCCGGTCCTTCTCCATTTCCTCCACCTTGCCAACAACCTCCTTCGTGATCCAGTCGGGAGTCGAGGCCCCGGCGGCCACACCTACCGTGTTCGCACCGTCCAGCCACAGGAAATCCAGCTTTTCGGCCGCGTCCACTATATAGGCCCGTGACCCTTGCTCCCGTGCTAGCTCTGCCAGCCTGCGGGTGTTGGCACTCTCCAGGCTGCCAACCACCACCACCATGTCGCATTGCCGCGCCAGCCGGCACACAGCTGCCTGCCTAGCCTTGGTGGCACTACATATGGTATCTATTTCCCGCACCTGGACGCTGGCCCGCCGCAGATGTTCCAGCACCCGCTCCACCACGTCCCGCCGCTGGGTGGTCTGGGCCAGGACCCCCACGCGCTCCC
>DMHJ01000054.1:0-2881 GCA_003449495.1 Clostridiales bacterium UBA8153 | reverse complement strand
TGTCCTCCGGCCGCATCCACCAGGCCGGCCACCTCCGGGTGCTCGCCGGTGCCCACGATAATCACCAGGCGGCCCTCCGACGCCAGTTCGGCGGCGGCCAGCTGGGCCCGGCGCACAAACGGGCAGGTGGCGTCGATCACCCGGCAGAGGGCGCGGGCCTCTGCCAACGTCTGCCTGGAAACGCCGTGAGCCCGTATGACCAGCGCCTTTCCGGCGGCAGCTTCTACCCGGTCCACCGGGGAGACGCCGCGCTGGACCAGATCCTCGACTACGCGCCGGTTGTGGACGATGGGACCCAGCGTATGTCCCCCGCCCGTTGAGGCCACCCGCATGGCCTCTTCCACCGCACGCATAACCCCGTAACAGAAGCCCAGTTCCGGTGCGGTGACCACTCTCATGGCTTCAGCAACCCGGCGATCTCCTCCATGATGCGCTGCGAGCCGCGGTCGAGGGCCTCGGAACGCCTCCCGGCCTCCTCCAGACGGAACGGGCGCCCGAATCGTATGCGCGGCCTCCCCCCGGGCCGGTATGCTCCGACAATGCCAGCAGGCACCACCCAGGCGCCGCTGCGCAGGGCCAGCAGGGCCGCGCCGTGCAGCCCCTTCTGCAGTTCGCCGCTCCGGCTGCGCGTCCCTTCCGGGAACATCCCCACCACCTGCCCGTGTTCCAAGAGGCCGAGGGCATGCTGGATGGCGGCACGGTCCGGCACGTGGCGCCGGACGGGAAACGCTCCCAGTAGCTTGAGGAGCCGGCCCACCAACCTATTGCCGAACAAGGCCTCCTTGGCCATAAAACTGACTTTGCGATGGGACGCCACGCTGATCAGCGGTGGGTCCCACCAAGCGATATGGTTGGCGCACAACAGGACCGGACCCTCCTTCACCAGCAGGTGGGCGCCCTCCACCTCGGCCCGGAACACCCCTTTCAGGATGACCCAGCAGATGCCGCGCACCAAGCCGTACAGCAGGTGGCTCATCCTTTCTTCCGGCAATACTCCATCACCATTTCCACAACTTCGGATACCGGACGCTCGGAGTTGTCCACCAGGTGAGCGCCCTCCACCTGCACCAGCGGGGCCACTTCCCGCCGGCTATCGATGTCGTCCCGGTGCTCCAAGTCGGCAATCACCGACTCCAAAGTGACGGCGAAACCGGCCGTGGCCAGGTCGGCATGACGCCGGCGCGCCCTCACTTCCAGGCTGGCCGTGAGAAAAATCTTGCAGTCGGCGCACGGCAACACGTGGCTGGCAATGTCCCGGCCCTCCACCACCACTCGCCCGCCGCGGGCCAGCTGCCTTTGGAGTTCTGCCAGCACCCGCCTTACGCTGGGACTACGGGACACCAGGGACACGCACTGATTGACGGCGGGTGAACGGATGATGCCGGTGACATCTTCGCCGTCAAGAAAAACGCGCACCCGGCCGCTCTCATCGGTCTCGGGGCGCAGTTCGATGGCGGTACGCGCTGCCAGTTGCGCCAGAGTCGCTTCATCGTCAAACGCAACTTGCTCTCGCAACACCTTGACCGTAAGGGCCCGGTACATCGCCCCGGTATCCAGGTACAGATACCCCAGCCGCCTGGCCACTTCCCGGGCTACCGTGCTCTTGCCCGCCCCGGCCGGACCGTCGATGGCTATGGTCTGGCCAGCCAACTCCTCATAGCTCCTCAACAGATTCTGCAAAATCCGCTCATTTATCTTCGACAACCCCGAGGCCTTTCCTCTTTACCGTGTCCGCTCACCTTTCCACGGCGGCGATACGGCCCACCAGGCTCAGCCGCCGGGCCGGGGCGTGGGCCCGGGTGCCGGCCTCGGGTGGCAATACCCGCCGGGGGACGGCCTTGACCGACACCGGGAAGACCCGGTCCGCTAGCATCCAGTTCCAGGAAAGCCCCGGACCGCACATTGGCTACCAGGGTACCCCGGCTCAGGTCGCCCACCTGCCGGCTACGGACGCATATGCCCAGCCCGGGCACAGGTCCTCTTTCCAGCACCGGCCACCCCCGGCCATCGCCGGGCAGCACCGGCTCGAGCCGCGCCAGACCGCCGCCCACCCCCGGCCTCCGCCGTGGTAGGGGGCATGCCCTCCAAGTAGTCTAAGAAGCTAGGGCGCGCCAGCATGCCGTCATCCGCCAAGCCCAACTGACCGCTGGCCGGCAGGGCTATACAGCACACCGCCGGCCGGCGCCATATCCGCTCCACCGCCTCCGGGCGCAGCCGATGGCGCCGTCTTCGCTTCAACCGCCCGCCCCTTTCTTCCCGGCGCCCAGTGGCGCCTTCCCGTGTATTCTCCGGCCGGCTTAGTCCGGGGCGGTCAGGGCCCGTTCCATGTCCTCCAACAGATCGTCGATGGCTTCAATGCCGACGGATACCCGTATCAATTCCGGGCCGATCCCCGCCGCCTCTCTTTCCTGAGGGGTCAGTCCCCGGTGCGAGGTTTTGGCCGGGTGGGAAATGGCGGTGGCCACATCCCCCAAGCTGGGCACCAGTCGCACCAACCGCAGGCCGCGCACCAAGGCGGCGGCGGCCGGCTCACCGCCCTTGAGCTCGAAGGCGAGCATGGCCCCGTACTGCCCACCGAAGAGTCTCCCGGCCAGCCGGTGGCCAGGATGGCTCGGCAGCCCGGGATAGTGGACCTTCTGCACCTGGGGATGCTCTTCCAGGTAACGGGCCAAGGTGAGGGCGTTGGTACACGCCCGTTCCATACGCACGGCCAGCGTCTTCATGCCCCGCACTGCCAGCCAGGCGGCGAACGGATCCAAGGCCGCCCCCAACACCACCGCGGCGCCGCGCACCCGCTCCACCAGCTCCAGGCAGGGCGCCATGATTTCATCACCGATGCCGTCGCCCGGCATCACGGCAATGCGAAACTCGTTTGACAGCG
>DMHJ01000146.1 GCA_003449495.1 Clostridiales bacterium UBA8153 | reverse complement strand
ATAAACCCCTCCCGCAGGCCCGGATGCTGGTCTCGGCAGTGGGCTCCATGACGGTCCGGGTCTCCCACGCCTGCGTGCCTACCATGAGGGCCACGGCGGTGTCCTACGGCAGGACGGCGGTCTCGCCCGGGGCCATTGCGCCTCAGCAGATCTGTCAAGTCAGTGGCTTCAGCGACCTCGGCGATGTTGACCAATTGCCCCTTGGTCCAGTCAAGCCCCGACCGGTAGTCACTCCGGGTGGCCTGTCGGCCTGGAGGTAGTGAAGCAAGTCGGCCAAGGAACCACCAGACAGTACCGCCTGGAAAAACGCCGAGCCACCCCCGGTTTTCCCCGGACTGAACCTGCGTATGACCAGGTCGGCCTATCGCCGGCGGCCTTCGCCATGGCGGCAACGTTGGCATCCAAATCGCGGACCAGCCGTAGTCCTGCAGAAAGGCTTCCCGTTCACGGTTGTCGGCGGCATGCTGGGCCTGGGGCGACTTCCCCCGCGGTCACCAGCCCTAGCTACTCCCACCTTGGCTCATCACCGGGGTCGGATGTAGTTTTGCCCGGACCGCAGTTTCTCAAACGTGGGCGACCCGCCGTGCCTCGTTAGCCCTACTCCCGCGGGCGCATGAGGGGGAAGAGGATCACATCCCGGATGGAGGTCTGTCCGGTCAGGAGCATGACCAGGCGATCGATGCCGATGCCCAGCCCACCCGCAGGCGGCATGCCGTACTCGAGGGCCGTCAAGAAATCCTCGTCCATGGGATGGGCTTCATCATCGCCCCGGGCCCGTTCGCCCCTCTGCTGCTCAAAGCGACCACGCTGGTCAACGGGATCGCACAGCTCGGAAAAGGCATTGCCCAGTTCTCGCCCTCCTACGAAGGCCTCAAAACGGTAAGTCAGCCCGCCTTCGCCGGCGTGACGCTTGGCCAGGGGAGAGACGGCCACCGGGTAGTCGTACAGGAAAACGGGCCGGATGAGATCGCCTTCAATGAGTTCTAGGAGTTTGTCTATGACCGCGGCCGGCGTGGCAGGCTTCCCCAGCTTCAGGGCCAGCTTGCCCGCCACGGCTTGGGCGTCGTCGTCGTCCCGGATCTGCTGGATATCGACCCCGGTCCTTCCCTTGATGGCCTCCGCCAAGCTTACCCGCCGCCAAGGCGGGCTAAGGTCGATGTCGGCTCCCCGGTAGCTGATGACCGGGCTCCCCAATACCTGCCGGGCCACGGTCGCCACCAGTTCCTCAGTGAGCTCCATCATATCGCCGTAGTCGGCATAGGCCTGGTAAAGCTCTAACATGGTAAACTCGGGATTGTGCTTGGTGGAAATGCCCTCGTTGCGGAAGTTGCGGCCGATTTCGTATACCCGCTCCAAGCCACCCACCAACAGCCGTTTCAAGTGCAATTCCAGGGCGATTCGAAGATACAGATCCATGCCCAGGGCGTTATGGTGGGTGGCAAAAGGCCGGGCGACCGCGCCACCGGCCACCGGCTGCAGCACCGGCGTCTCCACTTCCAGGAACCCGCGGGTATCCAAAAAGCCGCGTATCGCCGAGACAATGCGGGTACGCAGGACAAAGGTCTGGCGGACTTCCGGGTTGACCAAAAGGTCCAGGTAGCGCTGACGATATCTAAGGTCCACGTCCTTTAGGCCATGCCACTTTTCGGGTAGGGGACGCAGGCTCTTCGCCAAGAGCTCTAGCGATGACAGGGCAACGCTGATCTCCCCACGGCGGGTCCTGAACACTTGCCCACTCACTCCAACAATGTCACCAACATCGCAAGCAGCCACCAACTCGTGACCGCCCGGAGTGCCCTCTTCATAGCGGGCATAGACCTGAATACGCCCGGTAGCATCATGGAGGTCGAAGAAAGTGGCCTTCCCGTGGCTGCGCAAGGCCATGATCCTGCCGGCGATGGCGACGGTAGTCCCCGATAAGGCCGCAAAGTCGTCGACGATCTCCCGGGCATGATGGGTGACCCGGTATTTTCCACCGTAGGGTTCTATCCCGCGCCGGCGCAGCTCATCCAGTCTATGGAGGCGAAGGTCATGGAGACCGCCGGCGGCGGTCTCGTGTTCGAGGTCGGGCATCCGGTTTCCCCCCCGCCGCGCTCTCTAGCGTTGGCCGATGGCGATGATCTCGAAGTCCATGGTCCCCAGCGGGGCACGAACCTGGACGCGATCCCCCACCCGCCGACCGATAAGCGCCTTCCCTACGGGAGACTCGTTGGAGATTCTCTGGCGGGCCGGATCGGCCTCGGCAGAGCCGACAATGAGATACTCATGCACCCGGTCGGTGGACTCGTCCTTCAGTGTGACCAGTGAACCGATGGTCACTTGTTCGGCGGAGATGTTCTTCTGGTCAATGAGCTTGGCATTACGCAGGATCTTTTCCAGGGTGATGATCCTGCCCTCCACAAAGGCCTGGGAATTCTTGGCGTCCTCATACTCCGAACTTTCGGTGATGTCCCCAAAAGCCCGGGCCTGCCGGATGCGGTCGGCCACTTCTTTGCGCTTGACCGTCTTCAGGTGTTCCAGCTCCTCCTCGAGGCCTTTCATGCCCTCGGGAGACAGGATGACTTCCTTTTCCGCCATAGGATGCCCCCTTCCCTTCAGCCAACCTCTATGGTGCAACTGCCCGGGACATCTGGATACATTATGATGCCTTGCAGCCCTTATGATACCGTAACAAGCACTACCGGCACATCCGGTAGTGCTTGCAACTTGGCCTTACGGTCCAGCTCGGCAAGCCCATTATACGGGGGTAGCTTCCGGGCAGTCAAGAAGCCCGGCCAGGCCCCCCCACCCGCGCCCAGGGGACACGGGACCGTTCTTTCACCTGTCCGCTCACGGTATGCGTGACCGGGTGCCCTCATCCGGCCACGCCCGGGGAATCCGGCGGGAGGGTCGCGCCCTCTTTGATGCCGCGGATGAGGTCCGTGAGTCTCTCTAAGTCCAGCGCTACGTCGCGGGTGAGAGGCGAGCTTCCCATATCTATGGGTATTACCGTCTTGTCTAGCAGCCCCTGCATTAGCCCAAGCCGGTAGTCAGACCCGGCCAGGATCACCGTGTCAAAGGTGCGTACTTGCGCGATGAGGGCCATGACGGCATTGAACAGCTCGGTACCCGACTTCTCTTCCACCCACTGCCATCGCTCCCGGTCGGTCATGACCAGAACCAGCTCCACGCCCTCGGAGCTGGCCAGTTCCCGGACCTGGGCGGCGTTGGCTACGGGAAAGGCAATCAGGGCTATACTGCCGCCTTTGCGTACCTCGGCCAGGGCTTCCAGCCTGGAAATGAACGTACGGTCCACCTCTAGCTGGCGGGCCACCTCCTGCTGGGACAGGCCGAGGCAACGCAGCTCCAGGATGCGATCGAGGTTGCGCTGGAGTTTAGCGCGGCTGAGCAGCTTGTCCCCTACTCGCAGAAACTCCACAGACACCGCTCCCCCCGGCCGACTAGTGAAGCCATTATACCTAAGAATCACCGCGGGCAGCAACTACTGCCAGGGACTGGGCGGAAAGCGTTGTAGGACCCTAACCAGCGTGGGCGAGTCGAGGCGGGAGTCGTCGTGCCACATCCCCTTCTTCAGCCCCTGCATCACCCGTAGCCCGGCGCTGGCGGTAAGCTCCAGATCCTCGGCAATCCTGGACAGGGCCCGTTTCCTGCCCGTTTCCACCGATTCGAGCAACGACTGCCCGCTCTCAACGCCCTTGAGGATCTCACGCGCCAGGTGAAACTGGGCGAGATGGGCTAGGGGGTTGCCGCAGGAACCCGTGGAGGTGACCCCAAAAATCTCCGGCGCCCGCAACCGGTAGCCCACATCAACGGAATGGCGCAACTCAGATGCCTCGGCTGCCATTGCAGCGGCCAAGGTGCGGGAGGTGCAGAGTCCATACTGGTTTAGGCAGCGGATGATCCCGTGCTCCACGGTGTGAGCGTGCTCAGGCGACAGGATTCCACCCAGGTTCGCCTCTAGCTCCAGTGGGGAGCCATCCTCGTAGTCGACCCCGTGAATGCTGACAGGGAGATCATCGTACCCTTTTCTCAGGGTCTGACCCTCGAGCGCCTGCCAGCCGCCCCCTTCGATGCACGGGTACCCCTCCCCGCGCAGCTTCCCCAAATCCAGCGACTCCGCGTCCTCCGCCACCAGCAGGTCCTTCTCCAGCCGGAAGCTGGAACTCCGGTACCGGCCCATGCCCTGCACTTCGGCGAACAGGGCGCTCACCTTCCGCTGGGGTTCGAGGAGGTAGACGTCCTGGGTCCACATCTTGCCGGCTTTCACCGCCACTCCGGCGGGATACAGGCGCTCCCGACCGTGGATGTACGGTAGAAGCAGGCAGAGGTTCTCGCCGCCCAGCCTCTGCAGCGTACGGGCTGCAGAAGGATCCAGGAATATCCCTTTGAGCGATCCCCCGTCTGGCCGGGGCAGCACGCCATTGACCACCGGTATTACCGGCAAATCCACGTTATCACCTCGTCACGCATTCCAACCACTCTCCCAGGGCTGCCACCAGCTCCTGAGGGCTTTCCGCACGCACCAGCCGGTCCCGCGCCCCGGCCGCGCCCGGACAACCTTTCAAGTACCAGCCCGCATGCTTCCGCATCTGGACCAGACCCCGTCGCGGGCCCTTCCATCGCAGCATCAGCTCCAGGTGCCGGCACGCCATCTCCACGCGTTCTTTGGGGGTAGGAGGCGGGAGCAGGTGACCGGTGCACAGGTAATGGGCAGCCCGCAAGAAGATCCACGGGTTCCCCAAAGCGCCCCTGGCAATCATCACCCCGTCACACCCGGTTGCCTCAAGCATCCGCGCGGCGTCTTCCGGGTGGAACACGTCCCCGTTGCCCACTACCGGGACGGCTACCGCCGCTTTCACCCGGGTGATGATGTCCCAGTCCGCCCGGCCCGAATAGAATTGCGCGCGGGTGCGACCATGCACCGTGACGCCGGAAGCACCGGCCGCCACTATCCGGCCGGCCAGCTCTACGGCATCCGGACCTTCTTCGTCCCAACTCTTCCGCATCTTCACCGTGACCGGGCAGTCCACCGCCGACCTGACCGCCGCGACCAAACTGGCGGCCAGCTCCGGGTGGCGCATCAACGCAGCCCCGGCCCCGGTCTTGACCACCTTGGGCACCGGGCACCCCATGTTGATATCGATAAGATCGGCGCCCAGCCGTACCGCCTCCACTGCGGCCCGGGCCAGCAGCGCCGGGTCGGATCCAAACAGCTGTACGCCCAGGGGCCGTTCCTTTTCTTCGAACCTTAGGATCTCCCGGGAAGCGGCGCTTTCCTGCAGCAACCCCCGGTCGCTCACCATCTCGGTGAAAACAAGCCCGCAACCGGCCTCCTTGGCCAGCTGCCGGAAAGGGGCGTCGCTTACCCCGGCCATGGGGGCCAGGACCAGCGGCGGCTCCACCCGGACCTTGCCAATGTCCATGAACCGCATCCGCCTGCCGGGCGCGGGCGCTAGCATAAGCCGGTGTCTGCACCCTGGTGACGCTGCCAGGCGGCTACGGCTTCAGCTACGGCGTTACGCACCAGGGCACGACAGACCCGCTGGCGAATCCCTTCTTCATTGAAGCGCCGGCGGTCTGCGGCCAGCGCTAGCAGGCAGCCGGTAAGCTGCAGGCAGCCGGTATCTCCGTGCGCCTCCCGAAACGATTGCATCAGTTCTTGGGCCAGTCCGTACACCCGGTCCCGGCCACCGTCATCGCCCGGCCGGCGCCCGTATCTCACACCCAGGGCCACTAAGGCCCCGCCGAGAGCTCCGCAAGTCTGCCCGGATCTGGCGATGCCCCCACCGAAGGCGGTGCCCGCGGTGAAAGGGATATCCAGACCCCAAGCGGCAGACAAGGCCATCAACACGGCCTCGGCGCAGTTGTAGCCGGCATCGAACAGTTCGACGGCGCGCTGTCCGACTTCCTCAGTCATATTCATGGCAGTCCTCCAGTTCCCACCCGGCCCGCAGGGCCAAAAGGTTCGCTTGGCGCCACTGGCCCCCGAACCGTGCCTGTACAGCCATCGCCAGACTGTCCACATCCACGGCCGGTAGATACCGGGCAAGGGCACCCAAAGCCATGACGTTGGCGGACTCGGGTAATCCCCGGGTCCTGGCCTCTTGGAGGATGGGTAGGGGGCGGCCCCGCCCAGTGGCCGGGGTCTTGCCTAGGCCGCAATCGTACACCACCGGCACGTGAGGGGCAAGCCCGCGGCAGTACCTATCAAGGGCCTCTGCAGAGAGGCAGACCACGGCCGAGGGTTCCGTGACCAAAGGGTAGAGCACGGGCTCCCGGGAAATGACCACGCCCGCGCCGGAAAACCCACCCCGGGAGGCGATGCCGTACTGCTGACTCTGGGCAACATGATAGCCTCGCGCGAGGGCGGCCTGCGCCAGGAGGACGCCTGACAACACCAGCCCCTGTCCCCCAGCCCCCCCCAGGAGCACCTGGGTTTCACCGTTCATGCTCATCCCCCTTTCCATGGATGCGCCAGTAGCGAGCGTGGAAATCGTCCACTTGGCGCTTGGCGACGATGCCCGGACTGCCGACTGATGCGGCCACGTCTTTGAGCTGTTCGGCCGGACCCGGGGCCTGGTTGAACCGGCCAAAGTAGGTGGGACACGTGCTGGCTACCTCCACGAAGGAAAACCCCGGGGTGGTGAGAGCCTGGCGCAACAGGGCCCGGAGCTGGGCAGGTTGATATGCCGAGGTGCGGGCGACCAAGGCAGCGCCGGCGGCGGCCACCAAAGCGCAGGTATCAAAGGCCTCCTCCGGGCATCCCTCCCGGGAGGTGGTAGTGAGGCCTCCGTACGGCGTGGTGGCCGAGTATTGCCCGCCGGTCATGCCGTAGTTATAGTTGTTGACCATCAAGCCGGTGATGGAAAGGTTGCGGCGGGCCGCGTGAATGAGGTGGTTCCCGCCGATGGTCACCCCATCCCCATCGCCCATGAGGGCGACCACCTGCAGGGAAGGGCGGGCTCCCTTCACCCCGGTGGCAAAGGCCAGGGCGCGCCCGTGGGTACCGTGGAGCGCGTTGGTGCGCAGGTAGTCGTCGGCCTTGCCCCAGCAGCCGATACCGGTCACCACTACGATCTGGGAGGGGTCGAGGTCTAAGTCGGAAAAAGCCCGGGCCAACGCTCCCAAGACGATGCCGTGACCGCAACCGGCGCACCACATGTGGGGTAACCGGTCCAGGGCCAGGTAATCGCGGAAGTCTCTCACCGGGCCTCACCTCCTGAATCCCGGATAGCCCTAGCGATCTCTTCCGGCTCTATGGGCTCACCGTCTGCGCGGTGCAGTCCGTGGACCGGGCAGTGGCGCACGATGCGTCGCATCTCGTGAACCATTTGGCCCAAGTTCATCTCCGGCACCAGTACCAGGCGGGCGCTACCGGCCACTTCGGCCAGCCGTCGCTCGTGCAGGGGCCACAAGGTCGCCAGCTCCAGCACTCCGGCATCCTCGTCCCCCTGCACCGCCGCCCGGGCGGCCCGGGCCGTGATGCCATAGGCCACGACCAGTACACCGGGGCGGTCCGGACCGTAGTACCGCACCTCGGCGATATCCTCCACCCGGTCGTGGAGCTTCCGGTGGAGGTGAAGATTCTTCTTCCGGGCTGTCTCGGGATCGCTTCTGGAAAAGCCGGTCTCATCGTGCATGGACGAGGTGACGTGAAACACGTAAGGGCTTCCATACTCGGCCAACGGCGGTATCTCCCCCGGGGGGGCCGCGAAAGGCTGATATTCCGCGGGGGAACAGGTGGGCCGGCTTCTCTCCGACCGGGTGACCTCGCCGGGCAGCTCCAGCCCTTCACTTAGATGGGCGACGACCTGGTCAGGCATGAGCACCACCGGACACCGGAATTTCTCGGCCAAGATGAAGGCCCGGACCGTCTGATCAAAGCAGTCTTGGACTGAAGACGGGCACAGGGCGATAATGGGAGCATCGCCGTGCCGGCCCCAGCGAGCCTGCATGATATCACCTTGTCCCGGCCGGGTGGCTAGCCCGGTACTGGGGCCCGACCGCTGCACATTGACGATGACACACGGGACCTCGGCCATCACCGCCATGCCCAGGTTCTCCTGCATCAGGGAGAACCCGGGGCCACTGGTGGCAGTAAGGGAGCGCGCCCCGGCCAGCGACGCGCCAATGATCGCCGCCATGCTGGCCAGCTCGTCCTCCATCTGCAGGTAGATCCCGCCCTGGCCGGGAAGCCGGCGGGCCATGATCTCGGCGACTTCCGATGACGGGGTGATGGGGTACCCGGCGTAGAAGCTCACTCCCGCCCGCAAAGCTCCTTCAGCTATGGCGGCATTGCCTTGCATAAGTATGGGCATCGCACGCTCTTGGCCTCCCGTAGCCAGGCCGACCGGGCCGAATGGCCCCGGACGGACGTCCGCCCCTCGCCGACCAACGCAAGGCAGCGAATGACAGGTGTACCACAGGTTTTCCGGGACTATCATTCCGGTCTCTGTTGGCCGGTAGTGACGTCCGCCTTCCCGGTGGCGCCACCTGGAAGGAGCCTATGGAAGTTGCCTGACGTGACGCTGCAGGAGACCGGATTTGCACCCCCTGTCTACATTGGTCATCCGCCCCAGGTGTGGCCGGACGTTCGCCAGGTCCACCGTGGCTCTCCCTACCCATGGTCCGGGCGGGTTCAGCGAAAGGCCGTGCCAGTACGAGAGCAGGCGCAACACCGTGGACATCTTTCCGCTGCTCTCGGAAGCATCCCTTCCGCCGGCCCCGTCCCCACCAGGCACTGGCGCGGTCGAAGGTGAAGCGTTCTTAACCGGCTCACACCCATAAGTATTTCTACACTTTACCGGGCGCTCCTGCCCGGCCCCGATCTGGGTGGGAGGCGAACAACAGCCGCTCGAGCTCGATCTCCGCTGGGGTGACCAGCGTCCCGGGATGAGCAGTTCCCCGTTCAGGTTTCAGGGGTAACAGGAAGACGGCGAGGAGTCCATCCGCAAAGCGTCCATGGGCGGCATCCGTGCAGGTGGGCTGGACATTCCCTTACGTCTCGCGGTGAGACATGCCGGCAGGCTGAACAGTTACCAACAGGCAATCATTTTTCTCCAGGCTTTGCCCATTGCCGGTACAGAGGGCCAGGGCTAACCGCCCCCTGCGGGTTCTTCCAGACCGGCCTTCCGATCGGCCGGGGGTCTGGATAGGGGTAGGAACTGGTGGGAGCCCTTGTGTTCGCCCACTTGCACCGGCGTTCGCTGGCTTCCTGGACTGCCCGACTTGGCATGGTAGCAGCGGAGCCGGCACATCTGCCAGAGGCCTGCATCCGGCCCTTCCAGCGGTTAGGACTAACCTGCGCTACGGACTATCACCGCCCAAGGAGGTTCGCCTTAGCTTGGCGAAATCGACCGGGGCCGGCCCACGGTATCAGACAACAAGGAGGTGGGGATGGCGTGAGCGACGCCACGGTAGGCAATACCCTGAGCATCAAAGTGATAGCCGGAAGCACGCGGGAAGGACGCTTCTCCAGAACAGCGGCGGAATGGATCGGCAAAGAGCTGATGAAGCGGGAAGAGGTGTCCGCCGAGCTACTCGATCTACGTGACTACGACCTGCCTTTTTTCAATGAGGCGGTGACCCCTTCATCCAAGCAAGAGCCATACAAGCATGCGGCGGTCGCCCGGTTCACCGGCAAGATTGCCGGGGGTGATGCCTTCGTCATCGTGACCCCCGAGTACAACCATGGTACTTCCGGTGTTCTGAAAAACGCGATGGACTGGGTATACCAGGAGTGGAACAATAAGCCGGTGGCGTTCGTGAGCTACGGCTCGGTCGGCGGAGCCCGGGCCGTCGAACAGCTTCGCCTCATCGCCGTGGAGCTGCAGATGGCACCCATCCGCAACGCCATCCACATCCCTGGAGACCAATACTTCCCGGTACTCTCCGGCAAGGCAGATGTGCAGGAACTCTTCGCCAAGCTGCAGAAACCCGTGGACCTGATGATTATCCAGCTGCTCTGGTGGGCGAAGGCACTCAAGAACGCGCGGGGCGGGGGGTGATGGCAGTGTGTTCGCTTTCGCCCGGTTGGAGGCAGGAGGTAGCCGTCCCGGTCGCTACTGCTTCCGGACCTCCCGCGAGGAAGCGCGTTACCGGGTGTTGGCAAGGCCTGGAAGAACGGCCCCGCGGAGCAGGAAAGGGGAAGACCCAGGAACAACAAGGCTTCCTCTGGCGGCCGGCCGCGAGAATCCCTGGCGGGTAGGTCCGCGTTGAGCAGGGGTACCCTACCCGCCCAGAGCGACGGGAGGCGGCCGTTTTTGCCCAGCAACGCCCCGTTTGGCCGGTAACGGACAAACCGGTAGGGTGCTCTAGATGAGCGCGGGAAGTGGGGCAGGTCCCCGCTAGCGGGAGCGCAGGTCAGAAGGCCAGGTCCACTGCCTGCACCGATCCTGCATGATCCCCCGTCCGGGTGGGACACCCGGACCCAGGCCCCCCGGCCGCAATGCCCGCTTCTCGGCGGGCCAATCCTATGCTGAAAGGAGCGCAATTCTGGTCATGGGGGGGCCGGGCTGCACTGCGTATGGACAGTCAGCTTTGAACCAGAGCAAGCATGTCTAAGACCTTGGCAAACAGGTTTCTCCCGCAGTTTCGCCCTACCGCCCAGCCGGCGGGGCACCAGCGGCGTCCCGATGCCATCCAGCTGGATTTCGGCCAGCCCTGTCCGTCATCCATCCCCACTGCCGGCCTGGTCGAGGGAGCCCGTAAGGGGCTGGAGCGCGAAGGTTGGCAGGCGCTACGCTACGGAGGAGGACCTTCCTGTTCGGAGCTCAGGGAGTTTCTGGCCCAGTGGAGTGGCACCAAGGGGATCGAGGCTACGGGAGAGGATGTGCTGGTCACCAACGGCTCCATGCAGGCCATCGACTTGGTGGCCGAGGTGTTGATTGAACCCGGCGATGCGGTCATGGTGGAAGCTCCGGCCTATTTCACCGCCCTGCGGCGCTTCGCCTATTGTGGCGCGGCCATACACGGGTTTCCCCTGGACGACCAAGGGCTGGACTTGGACGCCCTGGCGGCTTGGCTTGAAGAGCGCGACCGCCGTGGCGAGCCGCCACCCAAGTTTCTCTACACCGTTCCCACCTTCCAGAATCCCACCGGACGCACCCTGCCCATCGAGCGCAGGCAGCGGCTGCTGGAACTGGCTTACACCTACGGGTTCACCATTCTGGAGGACGATGCCTACGGTGACCTGTATTTTGGCTCTCCGCCGCCGCCTCCCTTGCGGACGCTGGACCACGGAGGAGACCACACCATCTATATCAGCACGCTATCCAAGACGATAGCCCCCGGCATCAGACTGGGTTGGGCAGTCGGGGGCAAGGAGACCCTAGCCGCGCTGCAGCGGGCCAAGAACGACCCGGGCACCAGCCCGCTGGCCCAGACCGTCACCTGGTCTTTCTTGAGGGACCTCGACTTTAGCGCCCGGGTGGCCGGGCTACGCCGGGAATATGCGGGGCGGTGGGCCACCATGCGCCGGGCCTTGCTGGACGAGCTGTCGCCGGGGGCCACGTTCACGGAACCGGCCGGGGGGTTCTTCACCTGGCTTACCCTGCCCGGACACACGGACATGGTGGTCCTGGAAGCTGCCGCGCGCCGGGAAGGCGTCACTTACATGCCGGGG
>DMHJ01000016.1 GCA_003449495.1 Clostridiales bacterium UBA8153 | reverse complement strand
CGTGGTCTCATGATGGTATTCCCGCTATGATCCGCCAGGTCGCCGGTTGAAATTTCGAGAGAAACATGATATACTAGCGGTGCTGATGCACGTAGGAACAAAGGAATAGGCGAGAGCAAAGCCCTGCTGTGCTCGTTGCAACTCTGATGGTTTAAGCCAACACCAACACCTTGGGGACTTAGCTTCTCCGCGCGGCACTCAGGCCCCCGCCCGACGGCGATGGGGAGGAGCAAAGGCGGTGAGAGGGTACCCACCTGCGAGAGCAGGTTTAAAACCGTCAGGTGCCACGGCATGGTGGGGTTTCCTGTTAACTGTGCGTCTATGCCGAAATCTCCGGGATTCTCGCGTACCTCGCGCCCACTCTGGTTCCGGTCTGCCTCTACCTTACTGACCCTCTCTCACGCCAGTTGGACGCCGGCGGTTCATCCCTGCAGGGTTTCGTAGACCGTTCGTAGAAGGATGAGCGAACGCCTTAAACCGGGAGCTGATATCGTTGACCATCATTGACCTGCGCAGTGACACGGTCACCTTGCCCACCCCCGCCATGCGCGAGGCCATGTACCGGGCCGAAGTAGGGGACGCCGGCTATGGCGAGGACCCTACGATAAACCGCCTGGAGGAGCTGGCCGCTACCATCACCGGTAAGGAAGCCGCCATGTTCGTACCCTCGGGCACCATGGGCAATTGCCTATCGGTACTGGCGCATACCTGCCGGGGCGACGAAGTCATCTTAGAGTCGGAATCTCACATTTACTTTAACGAAGTAGCGGGCATGGCGGCATTGGGTTCGGTCCAAGCCCGGACCGTACCGGGCCGCCGGGGCGTGCTCGATCCGGGGCAGGTAGAGGCGGCCGTACGCCCCCAAAACGTCCATTTCCCACGCACTAGCTTGCTTTGTGTGGAGAACACCCACAACCGCGGCGGGGGTACCGTGACCCCCCTGGCCACCCTGGCGGAGCTGTACCGGGTGGCTCATCGTAACGGGATGTGCGTGCACATGGACGGCGCCCGGGTCTTTAATGCCGCTACCTACCTGGGGGTGCCGGTGGCTGAGGTGGTCAGGCACACGGATTCGGTGATGTTCTGCCTGTCCAAAGGATTGGCCGCGCCGGTGGGCTCCATGGTGGCGGGGCCCGCCGGCTGGATGGCGGAAGCCCGGCGCTACCGGAAGATGCTGGGGGGCGGCATGCGCCAGGCGGGGATCCTGGCGGCGGCCGGCTTGGTGGCGCTCACCACCATGACCGGCAGACTGCACCAGGATCACGAGCTGGCCAAGAAGCTCGCGGTTGACCTATCGCGGTTGCCCGGGATCCAGGTGGACCTGGATGCGGTCCAGACCAACATCATCTTTGTGGACGTGGCAGCTGCCCGCAAGGATGCCAAGTCGGTGTGCGCCGCCTTGGCGGAACAGGGGGTACGCTGCAACCCGGCGGCGGCCACGCGCATCCGCCTAGTTACCCACAAGGACATTGCTGCCGAGGATATCGACGTGGCCGTTGAGGCCTTCGCCAAGGCCCTCAGCTAAGCCGGTCCCGCTGTCTACGTTTGTAGACCTGATCCGGGGGCCTGCCTCCTGCCGGGGGTAGGGACGGGCTCAGGCTGACGCAGCCTGAGCCCGTTGATGCGGGCGCCGGTCAGGTTCCGGTGGCCGGGTTTGACGGAGGACGATTGGCCTTTCCGGATAGCTGCCGGATATCGAGGGCGATAACGAGGGTATTGGAGAAAGGAGGGTCGCATCCGTGGGGCAGGTATTTTTTGCCCAAAGCCACTAACGACTGCTCCCATTCGTCTCCCTCTTCCAGCAGGCGGGCCCGGCAGAAAGCCACCACCGATTGGTAGTACGTAGTATTGCCCCCGGGCTTGACGTGGGCAACCACCGAGAAGCAGGCGAGGGGGTTTGAGCGCAGGTTATCCACCTTGTGCCCGTGCCGGGCCGAGTGCACGTAGATGGTCCCGGCCATGAGTACGTAGTTGACGGCAATGACATAGGGCTCACCGCCCTCCCCCACCGTGGCCAGGAAGCCTTCGGTTCCGGCCAGGAGTAGCTCCCGGCTTTCCGCTTCGGGTAACTGTCGGTCCTGACGGCGGAGCGGCCTGTTCATGCTCGTGCCTCCACTCTTGGAAACTGATGGTGCTGGCCAAGTCCGGTCCCGACGAGGGCCGGTTCATCAATGTCCTCTGTTGCGCCGGCTCTCTACCCGGCAAGCCAGAGCCTTATTCCAGGCCTGAAGTAGGCCTGCATAGGCGGCAATCATCACGCAAACCCCCATCATGGATGTCGAGAATCCTGCGTGGCCTTTTAGTAAGGTGCTGGCGTGATAAAGCATACCGGTGATGGGACCATCATCCAGAACATCCTCGCCGATCAGTCTGCCCGCACCGGGCCGGGCCGAGATCACGGCGGATGGTCGCGCCAGCATTTCCCAGCAATCACGGCCCTGCCAATCAGTTGACGGCCTGCCTGTTCTGCTGTTGACGGGCACTCATCGATGCTCCCCCGGCACCCCGGCGGTATGAAGCTCTCCCCCGGGGGTCATGCGTAGCCGGGTAAGCCACTTCCACCTGCAACGGGCGCAGCCGGGCCCCGGCCCGGCACCCTCCTGGTCGCGGTGCCGGCCGGATCACCCCCCGGTCATGAGGGCATGGCCATCCGCCGGTAGGGGACGGAAGCGGGCCGCGATCCCGGGTGAGGAGCATCGGTTTCCCGGTGACCTGGCCGGTGTACCGGCCTCCGGGTGCGTGCTAGCCTGCTAGCCTCGGCCGGGCTGGTTTCTCAGCACCGCCCGGATCTGGTCTAGCCGCCGGCGGGCCCGCTCCTCCAAACCTTGCTCCGAGGGTTCGTAGTAGCGCGCTTCCTCAAGGCCGGAGGGCAGGTACTGCTGGGCGCAGAGGTGGCCGGGAAAATCGTGCGGGTAGCGGTAACCGGCGCCCCGGCCCAGTTTCCCCGCGCCCGCATAGCTGGCATCGCGCAGGTGCATGGGGACCGGCCCGGTCTTCCCCCGGGCGATGTCGGCCAGGGCCCGGTCGATGCCGGTGACCACCGCGTTGCTCTTGGGGCACAGGCAGATGTAGATGACCGCTTCGGCCAGGGGGATGCGTCCTTCGGGCAGTCCCACGCGTTCCACGGCCTGGGCGGCGGCCACGGCGACTTCCAGTGCCCGGGGGTCCGCGATGCCCACATCCTCGGCGGCATGAACCATGATACGGCGGGCGATGTACCGGGGATCTTCGCCGCCGGCGATCATGCGGGCCAAGTAGTGGAGGGCGGCGTCCGGGTCTGATCCCCGCATGCTCTTGATCAAGGCCGACACCACATCGTAGTGTGCATCACCCCCGGCGTCGTGCACCAGTACCCGACCGGTGGCTTCCTCGGCCGCCTTGGTACCTACCACCAGTGTCCCCTCGACCCCTTCGGAGGCCAATACCGCCAGCTCCACGGCGTTGAGCAGCTGCCGGCAGTCTCCTTGGGCCACGGCGACCAGGTGCTCCCTGGCCTGGGGCTCCACGATCACGGGCTGTCCGTGCTCTACGGCCAGGATGGCCAGGGCCCGCTCCAGCACGCGGGCTAGATCGGCCGCCTGTAGAGGCTTGAACTCCATGACCTTACACCGGGACAAAACGGCGGGGCTGAGGGCGATATAGGGGTTCTCAGTGGTGGCGCCCAGGAATAACAGCCCTTTCTCCACCAGCGGGAGTAAGGTGTCCTGCTGTACCCGGGTAAGACGGTGCACCTCATCAATGAACAGCAGCGTGCCCCGACTAAGTCCGGGCTCTCCGGCCTCTCGGATATCCTTGACTCCGGCCGTAGTCGCGCTTAGCCGGTGCAGGGTGGTTCCCAGCTCGCCCGCGAGTAGCGCGGCCAAGGCGGTCTTGCCGGTGCCCGGCGGCCCGTAGAGGATCATGGAAAACAGCTGGTGCCGGGCCAGGGCCCGGCGGAGCAGGGTTCCTTCGCCCACCAAGTGGTCTTGGCCCACAAATTCCGCCAGGGCACGGGGGCGCATGCGCTCGGCCAATGGTATGGATGCCCGCACCCTTCCTCCCCCCTCCCGAACCTCTCCCGGGCACCGTCTGCACCGACCCGGGCCAGGCCTGGACCACCGGTCAGCGCGGTCGCTTCCTAGCGCACTGGCTAGGCGGTACCGTTCCGGCCTCTGGCCCTTGGTTCTTCCCCGGCCGGTCCCATCCCTGCCCGAAAGTCGTCATACCTTGACGCACCGGCTGGCAGGGGCTATGATTCGAAGGAGAACGTGGTGCAGACGCCCGGTCGTAGGAAAACCGGTGATGCTGGTGGAGCTGTTCCAGGCGCCCCTCTCGTTGTTGGCCTCTGTGGTGGTTGGTGGCATTGGCGCCCGGTTGGCCAGCCGGCTGCATTTCCCGTCGCCCGCCGTCATCGGCTCCATGCTGGCCGTGGGCCTGATTAGCAGTGCCGGGTTGAGCCTGCCCGGCCTTCTGCCGGTACTCCGTAGCGGCATCGGCGTGGCCGTAGGCGCCGTTTTAGGGGTGCGGGTCAGCCTGGACCTGTTCGGCCAGTTACGTTTTATGGCCGGGCCGGCCGTGGTAGTAAGTGCGTGGGCGGTGGCTACCGGCCTGCTAGGTGGTCACCTACTGGCCGTGTTTGCCAACATGACCCAGGCCACGGCCTTGTTTGCCGCTACCCCCGGTGGCATAGCAGAGATGACCTTGGCGGCCGCCTCCTTTGGGGCGCACACGCCCACCGTGGCGGCGCTGCAACTAACCCGGTTGGTGGGGGTACTGCTGACCGTGTCCGCCCTGGTCAACGGCCGTGGGCGGCAGGCGCCGGCTGCCACCGTTCCCGCCTCCGGCCAGGTAGCCGGCCTGGCCACGACCCTCACACTGCTGGGCGTAGCGGCGGCGGGCGGCCTGTTCCTGCAGTCGCAAGGCGTGCCGGCCGGCACCATCATCGGCGCCATGGTGGCAACGGCTGCGGCCGGAGTGGGGACCAAGAGCGAGTGGCGCTTTCACCCGGCCATCATCCACTGGTCGCAGGTGGGAGTGGGCATGATCGTCGGGCTCAGCTTCACCGCCGAGACGTTCATGCAGCTGGCCACCCTGGTTTTGCCCGCCCTCCTCCTCAACGTAGTGATGGTGGCCAGCGGCGTAGGGTTGGCCCACTTGCTGCATCGTTGGACCGGTTGGGATATGGTCACCTGTCTCTTAGCCAGCGCTCCCGCGGGGATCAGCCAGATGGGGATCCTGAGCGAGACCGTGGGGGCCGATGTGTGTGTGGTCAGCTTGCTGCACGTCGTCCGCTTGGTCACGGTCATCGGTGTGCTGTTGCCACTGCTGGGAGCAGTGGTGCCTTAACGTCCCGGGCCCGCACTATCGCGTAGCTAACCGGACGCGGTATCCGGCCTCCCGGCTCAGCCGGGTGGCGGCAGTGCGGCGGGCGCCGGTGCAACCTGCATCCACCTGCTCGCCGGCCCGGCCAGCAGGCCCAGAGCGGAGGTTCGCGCTCCCTGGGGGTCGCTCCTTTGGCCCGTGCCGTAACCATTCCCCCCTGCCCAACCACCCGTCCATTCCGGCCTGTCCGTCCTCCTGGTCCGCATACTGCCACCGGGGCTACCGGCAGGTGCTCCGCAGGTTAGGGCATGGCCAAGGCCACTGAGTCGTCCCCAGTTTTTGGTGTCACTGGCGTCGGCCCGGGGTCTTCCGGTGGTTCAAGGAAGCGGAGGGCATGATCAAATGGAAAAGGAAGAAAGGTTGTGAGCGCCGCAGGCAGGTCCCGGGCGGGCAGGGGCAGTGAGAAAGGCGATGGGGTACAGCGTGAAATCGCCTCCCAGCCGAGCACGGATGGCTGCTAGATCGGGCAGACGAGGACCGCTCGGGGTACGCATTGGATGTCTTCCAGACCCGACAGGCTAAGCAGTTTGAGCCCGGCGCGGGTGAGACTGGATCCGCGTCCCTTTGCGTTGGCGGCTGACCTGTTGCCGCTGGGTGGGACGTTGATAGACCGCCAGGCCGGCGAGAGCGGCCGGGACGAAGACGAGCAACGTGTTCTGCGTAAACCGTTGATGGTGAGCGGGCCGGAGTGCCTAAGCAGACCGGCGGCCAGCTGGCTGATGGCGCTGGTCTGAAACTGGAGGAGGGCAGCTACCAGGAGGGCCGGGTTGGTCCGCTCGGGTTTGCTCAGGTGCCGGGCATATTGCCGGATTAGCGGCAAACTACCCATAGAAGGAAGGGGGCCCCTTTCGTAGTGGGTGGGGAACATCTTCTTGCTTCGTCATTTAGACCCCAACAATCGTGTGACGCGCAAACAGATCCACATTGAGCCAATGAAGCTACACGTTGCTCATTCTAGCCCGTTGTTACCAGGTCACTGACCTGGAAAACCGGGAACGACTCAGCCAAGGTCACTCTTGACAGGTGCTCGAGTCTCATTATATTGTTCTCGAGAGAACGTTCATAGTTGAACAAGATGGGGGGGGGCTGATCATGGACGACCGTATGCTTGCCTTGCACCGTTTGTGGCAGTCGGTGTCCCGGGGTCTTATGGACCTGACCAAGGACGTCGTGCATAGTCATGGCCTGCCGGTTCCGGCCATGGCGGTGATGCACCACTTGTTCCATAGTCCAGAGCGCTTCTTGGCGGTGAGCGAGCTGTCCAAACGTACGGGCATGGCCAAATCGCTGGTCTCCAAAACCGTGGACAGCCTGGAGGCCATGGGGCTGGTGGTGAAACGCAAAGACTCGGCCGACCGGCGGCGGGTGCTGGTGGAAGTAAGCGAAAGGGCCCAGGAGCACTTCCATAGCATGCAGCGACATATGCAGGTGCGGCTGGCCGCCGTTTTCGCGAAACTGCCCGCAGCTCAAGTCCAGGATCTCATCTCCGGTCTGGAGGCGGTGGAGCGGGCCATCGTCGCCACCCGGGCCGAGCACCGGAAGGAGGTTCAACTGCCTTGATGCGTCTCTGGCGGTACCTCAAACCATTCTGGCCTGGCATTACGCTGGTAGTATGCTTGGTGGCCCTGCAGTCCATCGCCCAGCTATACTTGCCGAACCTGATGGCCACCATCGTCGATCGCGGTGTGGCTCGCAACGACATTCCCCTGATCTGGCGCACCGGGACGCTCATGCTCGGGGTCACCCTGGTGGCCGGTATCGCCGCCATCAGTTCGGGGTATCTTTCCGCCCGCATATCGGCGGGGTTTGGCCGCGCCCTGCGCAGCCGGGTGTTCTCCCACGTGGAGACCTTCTCGCTGGCCGAGTTCGACCGGCTGGGTACGGCCTCGCTCATCGTCCGGACCACCAATGATGTGACGCAGGTCCAAAACACCGCCCTGATGGTGCTGCGCATGGTGATCAGCGCTCCCATCACCACCATCGGTGGGGTGGGGATGGCCATATCCTTGGATCCCCAGTTGTCGCTAATCCTGGCGGCGGTGATTCCCCTGCTCGTGGTGTCGGTCTTCTTGGTGGCCCGCATAGTGCTGGCCATGTTCCGGGCGGTCCAGCGCCATCTGGATAAGCTGAACCTGGTGTTCAGGGAGAACCTCACCGGCATCCGGGTGATCCGGGCATTTGACCGGGCCGACCACGAGCAACGCCGGGTGGAGGCGGTGAACCGGGATCTAACCGAGATCTCCCTTAAGGTGCACCGGACCATGGCCATTATGATGCCCTTTGTCATGCTGGTGCTCAACGCGACTACGGTCGCGGCCTTCTGGGTCGGGGCCTACCGGGTGGATGCGGGGCAGCTGGAAGTGGGTGCGCTGATGGCTTTCATCCAGTACGCCATGCAGATCCTCATGGCCCTGCTCATGATGTCCATGATCTTCGTCATGCTGCCCCGGGCCGCCGCCTCGGCCGAACGCATCAATGAGGTCCTGGACACCGCGCCGGCCGTTATGGACCCGCCGGTGACCAGGCTACCCGGATCGGCCCGCGGAGAGCTCGAGTTCCGGGATGTCAGCTTCACCTACCCGGGTGCGACCCGTCCCGCCCTTGACCGGGTGTCTTTCGTCGCCCGGCCTGGCGAGATCACTGCCGTCATCGGTGGTACAGGCTCAGGCAAGTCGACAGCGGTTAACTTGACCTTGCGCTTCTACGATGCCACCCGGGGTTCCGTGCTCGTAGACGGAGTAGACGTGCGGGAGTGGGCCCAAGCCGAGTTGCGCGGGCGCATCGGCTACGTATCTCAGAAGTCGGTGCTCTTCAGCGGCACCGTGGCGGAGAACCTCCGTTACGGTCGTGACGGTGCCACTGACGAGGAGGTACGGCACGCCGCCGGGGTGGCTCAAGCCCTCGAATTCATCACCGCCCTGCCGCAAGGTCTGGATAATCCCCTGGCC
>DMHJ01000095.1 GCA_003449495.1 Clostridiales bacterium UBA8153 | reverse complement strand
CTGATGCTACCGCCGATTCCTGCTTCATTGCGGCATTCACTGAGCGCCATCATTCCGCTCCACAGGTGTCTAAGGTGTCCGGGCAACTCCCGGCCACCAAGCTTATGATGGCTGCATTACAGTCGGCGTTTGCCTTATGCCGGCAGGATCAACACCGCAATTGAACGTTTTGTTCCGTAGCCCGCGTTGACTGGGGTTTTCCCTGCATAACGGCAATGTACCATTAATCGTAGCAGTTATCAGCCCTCGATGCCTCTAGTGTGGTGCCGCGCAGGAGAACCTATGCCCTTTCCCGCGGGGGCTCCCACCAGCCCCGTCAGGGCCCCAGCCGGCCGTCCCGGCATCCGCTAGTACCCGGCACGGTCGTCTGATAGCGGATGCCCGGTCACTTGGCCCGCCCCGCCCTTGGGGAGGAGACACGGTGGCTCTGACCGGATGTCCGGGCCACGGGCACCGGGAGACCTCGCGACCTCCTGGGGCGAAGGCAGCGAGGTCTCCCGGCGTTGGCCGGACTGCTGCGTTCCGGCTACGAAGCGTCACCCGCCACCGGCCGGACGGGCCCTGGCGATTGTGCCCGCACCTTGTGTCTGGTATTCGTCGCGGGCCAGCTCATTAAGGTGGCAGGGGAATACCGGCTCTTTGGCAGTGGCCACCCTTCGGAAGAAATCGAGGATGGCGCGATGTTCCATGACCGAGCCGCCTGCCACCGAGAGCTCCTCCCCGGTGATCCGGGAGTTCTGCCAGGTCTCACAGTAACACTTGATCAACAGGAAGTGACCGCCGTTCCTAGTCCTTTCCCCACACAGCCGGTACCGGAGCACGTGCGACTTTTCTCCAGCGTCAACCGACCTTACCACATCCTTGATCACATGCTCCAAGAGCCAATCCCTCCCGCATCTTCAGTGGTCTGCCCGGGCGTCAGCCTACATTCGCCAAGGACCCACCAATTCCTTCCTGTCATCACCATTCCTTCCCATAAGTTCAGGTCACCGTTCGACACCCGGCCAACTTGCCCGCGGCCGGGCCTGGGGGAGACGGCCGGCCACTGCAGCCATCCGGTCGACACGGGTAGACTCCGCCGCGCAAAGTAACGGTAGAACGGCGGGTGGGCGGCGGCCGGCCCCGCCTTTGAGCCGGCAGGGATAGCGGCGGCACGTAGAGAAAGAGGAACCAAGTCCCCTTGAGAGGAGAACCTGATGTGAGCCCAAGCGACCAGGTGGACCGGGGTAGGCAACGCATTCTCTGGGCACATCGTCGCATGCCCGTGGTCCAAGCCATAGCCCGGCGATGGGAAGTTGACCGGCCGCTGCAAGGCGTCGCCATCGGCGCCTGCCTGCACGTGACTACCGAAACCGCTGTTCTTGCCCTTGCCCTGCAGGCCGGTGGTGCCCGGGTGGCCCTCTGCGCCTCCAACCCGTTGAGCACCCAGGATGAGGTAGCGGCGGCCCTTCGCGATGAGTACGGCATCGCCACCTTCGCCCGCCGGGGCGACTCGGGTCAGCAATACTACGACAACATCCGTTCCGTGCTCGCCACTTTGCCAGACCTGATCATGGACGACGGCGCCGACGTCATCGGCCTTCTCCACTCCCAGAAGTCCGCCGGCCTCTCCCGCATCCTGGCCGCCACAGAGGAAACCACCACCGGCGTTAACCGCCTCAGGGCCATGCAGGACCAAGGAAAGCTGGCCTTTCCCGTCATCGCCGTCAATGACGCCCATACCAAACACTTGTTTGACAATCGCTACGGGACGGGCCAGTCCACCATGGATGCCATCGTCCGGGCCACCAATGTGCTGGTGGCGGGCACCACCGTGGTGGTGGCCGGCTACGGGTGGTGCGGCCGGGGCGTCGCCGCCCGGGCCCGGGGCATGGGCGCCCGGGTTTGCGTGGTGGAGGTAGACCCGATCCGGGCGCTGGAAGCCGCCATGGATGGGTTCCAGGTCATGGACATGGCCGGGGCCGCTCCCCACGGGGACATCTTCATCACGGTGACCGGGAATACCGGCGTCATCCGCAGAGAGCATTTCCCGGCCATGAAAGACAGCGCTATCCTCTGCAATTCCGGTCATTTCAACGTAGAGATCGATCTGGTGGAGTTGAAAGAGCTGGCGGTGTCCGTGCGGCCGGTGCGGGAGCATGTGGAGGAGTACCGCCTTCCGTCAGGGAAGAGTTTGTTCGTTTTGGCCCAGGGCCGCCTGGTCAACCTGGCTGCCGCCGAAGGTCATCCCGCCGAAGTGATGGACATGTCCTTTGCCAACCAGGCCCTGGTGGTGGAATGGCTGGCGCGCGAGCGCCCACAGCTGGCACCGGCGGTCGTCCGCGTGCCGGAATCTATTGACCGGGCCGTAGCCCGCCTCAAGCTGGAAGCCATGGGCATCCCTCTCGAACCCCTCACTGAGAAACAGCGGGCCTACATGCGGTCGTGGCAGGAGGGGACCACGGCTTGACGGTGGAAGACCGGGTCCCGGGTGCCGTCCCACCTCTAGCGGACATGCACGGAAGGGAAGATCCCAGCTGAACATCGCCATGTTCACCGACAGCTATCGCCCGTACACCAGCGGGGTGGTGCGCTCCTTGGACACCTTCACCCGCCAGCTGGAGGGGATGGGGCACCGGGTGTTCATCTTCGCTCCCGCGTACGGCCGTCACCAGGGTGAAGCCGGTGTCTTTCGCTACTTTGCCGTACCCGCCCCCACCAACCGGCGCTTCTACGTGGCGATTCCCCTGTCCTGGCGGACCGGCCGCACGGTGCGCAGTCTCCAACTGGACGTGATCCACGCCCACTCCCCATTTGGCCTGGGCCGCCTGGGCATGCGTCATGCCCGCCGGCAGGGCATACCCGTGGTGTTTACCTACCACACCCGGTACGACCAGTACGCCCACTACGCCCCCCTGGTGGGAGTGCATTTGCGCTCCTGGGTCGGGCGTCTCGCCCGGGATTTCGCCAACCGGGCCGACGCGGTCATCGCTCCCACCGGGTCGATCAAGGAACTACTACAGGAGGAGGGCGTGCGCTCTCCCCTACGCGTGGTTCCCACCGGCGTCGATCCCGGCGAGTTCAGCCATAGCGACCCCGGCTGGGCCCGGCAGACCCTGCACCTGGAACCCGGCCGGCCGGTCATCGTGTCCGTAGGCCGCCTGGGAGCCGAGAAGAACCTGGAGTTTCTCATCCGGGTGGCCGGTCGCCTGGATGACCGGGTGACCCTGGTGATGGTGGGAGACGGACCGCTGCGCGAGCAGTTAGAGACCCTGGTCCGGCAGCTGGGCCTCGCCGGGCGGGTCAAGTTCTCGGGCCAGCTGGACCGGCCCGAGCTGGGCTCGGTGCTGAAGGCTGCGTGCCTGATGGTCTTCAGCTCACACACCGACACCCAGGGAGTAGTGCTACTGGAGGCTTTGGCTGCCGGATTGCCGGTGGTGGCCGTAGACGCGCCGGGGGCCCGGGACATGGTCACCCCGGGGGTGAACGGGTTCCTTACCCCACCGGACGAAGCCTGCTTCGCCCAGGCGGTAAAGACGTTGCTTGACGATGCCCAGCTGCACGGCGAGTTCTCCCGGGCGGCCCGCCGGCAGGCCGAGGGTTTCTCGTCCCGGGCCTGTGCCCAGCTCCTGGTGGAGGTGTACCGGGAAGTAGCGCACCAGAGCCGGTCGTAGCCTGGTGATGCCCGGCCTACCCTCAGGTCCGGCGGGTGTCCCAGGCGGCGGCTGTCTGCAACAGCTGGGGTCCCCGCGATTTCACCAGCTCCAAGAGGTAGGCGGCCAGCTCGGCACCCAGGTCCGAGTCTAACGCGTAATCCAATGTGGCCTTGAGAAAGCCGATCCGGTCGCCGACATCATAACGAAGACCGCTGAACTCATAGCCGACCAGGGGCCGCTCGGCGGCCATCAGCCGCAACGCATCGGTGAGTTGGATCTCGCCGCCGATACCCGGCCGCGTTCTCTCCAGCGCCCGGAACACTTCGGGTTCCAGCACATACCTTCCTACCACCGCCAGATCCGAGGGAGCCCGGCCGGGCCCGGGCTTTTCCACCAGGTCGTGAACCTCCCACGTTCCATCCCCCAGGAAGCGCCCGGCGATGACGCCGAAAGCGCCCAGCTGGTCCACGGGTACCCGCTGCAGGGCCAGTACCGTCCGGCCGGTCCGCCGGTAGACGTTCACCAGCTGCATAAGACCGGGGATGCCTGCCCGTATTAGGTCGTCGGGTAACATGACGGCGAAGGGCTCCGCGGCCACATGACGCTGGGCGCAGAGCACGGCGTGGCCCAGACCCAGGGCCTCTCCCTGCCGCACATAATGCAGCCGTACCAGGCGACTGATGCTCCTCAGCATCTCCACCTGATGCAGCTTGCCCCTATGCTCCAACACGGCCTCCAGTTCCAGGGCCCGGTCGAAGTGGTCTTCAATGGCGTGCTTGTTACGACTGGTAACCACCAGGACATCGTCGATGCCCGAGGCTACCGCCTCTTCCACCACCAGCTGGATGGCCGGGATATTCACGATGGGTATCATCTCTTTGGGCTGGGCCTTGGTGGCGGGCAGAAAACGCGTGCCCAAGCCGGCAGCAGGTATCACCGCTTTTCTTACCAAAGACGTCCCCGTTCCTCTCCGCATAGACCACCGG
>DMHJ01000093.1 GCA_003449495.1 Clostridiales bacterium UBA8153 | reverse complement strand
AGCCTACAACCCATGAAGACGAATGGCGGCAATGCCACCCGTGCGTCGTTGGTCATCACCGCGAAAATGCCCCGCATCATGAAATCGAACGAGCGCATACCCATCATGAACATGCCGAGGATCATGCCCATCCCCGGCAGCACCGTTGCCACGGGTATGTCGGCGACGATGCCCAGAATGAGATCGATGAAGGCCGCGATCACCATGGTCTCCGGGCTCACGCGGCACCATCCCCTTCGGTTCCGAGGAAGGTGGCGGACTGGACGAATCCCAGCACGGCCCGTAACATCACCAGGATCAAAATGGTGGTATGAGCGCCAGGAGCGGCCACAGGGGTGGCCGCCAGACTCAGGATGGACACCTCATTATGACGAAGGGCAAACAGCACGCGGTTGATGGCCGGGCGCAAAAGACCCATGGTCAGCAGCGCCAGGAGGCCGTTGCTCACCAGGTCGATGGTCGCGCGTTGCTGTGCCGTCAGGCGGAGGTTGTAGACCAGGTCGCTGGTGCAGATCTGCAGGTTGCATGCATAATGGTGGGCTACCGGCAAGAGGAAGATGGCCGAGTAAAGCCAGAGCGTTAGATCACGTGCCTAGATCACCGGCGCACCGAAAAAGTACCGCACTACCACCTCGAAAGTCACCACAAGCACCAGGGCGTAAACGAAGAAAGACAAGAGGCGCTCCATGGTCCGGTTCAACCGGTCCAGCCAAACTTCTGCCACCTGCACCCAGCCCACAACTAGCTGCCTCCCCTCCGCGTGCTTGCACTGCCCAGCCCGGCGGTGGCCCATCGCCTGGCCCCAACCGCCCTCTCCCCGGTGGCAATACACAGCACTTCTTTTCACTGTAGCTACCCCCACACTTTCCACACAGCTCAGCGATGTTCCTGTCGCACTGCCCGGTGTCCATGAGGGGAGTGTCCAGGCCCCAGTTCTCCAGGTATGGGCGTGGCCGTTCGACTCCTGCTCCCCCGGTACGGCCTGCCCCAACCCGGACGGCCCGTGCTGCCGCGGAACCCGCTCGCATGGCGCCGGTAGCCGCGGGCAGAAGAGTCCTGGAGATGAGGACATGACCAAACCACCCGGTCGCCCGGAGGAGACACCGGGAAGTCCCCGGCAGAACCTGGACCGAGTTTGCCTTCGAGGTGGCCCAGGACATCGGTGTGGACCTGGGACAAAGCGACTCACGGCAAGTCGCGGAAAAGGAAAAGCGCCTGCATCGCAAGGGTAAGCGCCGCGGATAGCACCAAAGGCCCGGGTGGCAATCCCCGGGCCCTCACGCTCCCAAGAGGAATGATGGGCCGCCCCCACGAAAGTTAGGGCCGGATAGGTGGTGCGAGCCCATGGCAGCCGTTGACATCCTCGCGTTCGGAGCCCACCCCGATGATGTGGAGATCGGTATGGCCGCCACGGTGGCCAAGCATACCCGTTCTGGCCGCTCCGTGGGCATCATAGACCTTACCTGCGGGGAACTGGGCACTAACGGTACGGTAGCGGACCGGTTGGCCGAGGGCCTGCGGGCGGCCAGGGTGTTGGGCGCTGCGTTTCGGGAGAATCTGGGACTCCCGGACCGGGGGATTGAGGATACGGCCGCACACCGCCGGGTGGTGGTGGAGGCGATCCGGCAGCACCGGCCGCAGGTGGTGTGTGTCTCTCGCGGGGTGGACCGGCATCCGGACCATGTAGCCGCCTACCGCCTGGTGAATGCCGCCTGCTTTGACAGTGGACTGCGACGGCTGGAAGCGGCCGGGACCCCCCACCGCCCCCTGCGCATCCTCTACTACTTCATCAACTTGGACTGCCGGCCGGATTTCATCGTCGACGTCTCTGACGCCTACCCGGCCAAAGTAGAAGCCCTGGCCTGCCACAGCTCCCAGTTCCAGCTCGGCCCGGGCCAGTACCCGACCACCCTCAACCAGCCCGGGTTTCCCCGGCTGGTCCGTGGGCGCGACGCCTATTTCGGCGCCCTCATCGGCGCGGAGTTCGGAGAGGGTTTTGTCGTGCGCGAACCCGTGAAGGTCCAAGACCTGGTTAGCTTGGTCTAACGGAGGTGAAGCGGATTGCGCGTGGGCATCGTCTGTTATCCTTCATACGGTGGCAGCGGAGTGGTGGCCACCGAGCTGGGGAAGCAGCTGGCGGTCCGGGGCCACTGCGTGCACTTCATCTCCTACGAACAACCTTTCCGCCTGCAGGGCTATGAGGAGAACATCCTCTTCTACGGCGTGGAGGTACCCAGCTATCCGCTCTTCAAGTATCCGCCCTACCTGCTGGCTTTGACCAATAAGATCATCGAGGTGGCCCGTCATCGTCGACTGGACCTCATCCACGCCCATTATGCCATTCCCCACGCCACCGCCGCTTACCTGGCCCGGCAGGTCCTGGGGAGCAGCATCAAGACCGTCACTACCCTGCATGGCACCGACATCACCCTGGTGGGCCAAGAGCCTTCCTTTGGGGAGCTGGTGGCGTTCAGCATCGACCAGTCCGATGGGGTAACGGCGGTATCCCGTAGCTTAGCCGAAGACACCAACAAGCACTTCCAGCTACGGCGTCCCATCCGCACCATCTACAACTTCGTGGATACCGAGGAGTTCAAGCCCCGGCTCGACCACTGCCTGCGTCAGAGGTTCGCCGGTCCAGAAGAGAAGATTCTGGTACACATGAGCAACTTCCGTCCGGTCAAACGGATTCCCGATGTCATCGACATCTTCCGGAGGGTCAACGAGCGACTGCCGTCCCGCCTTTTGCTCATCGGGGACGGCCCGGAGTCAGTGGCTGCCCGCCAGCAGGTACAGGCCTATGGGCTGGAAACTCGCGTGTTCTTTCTAGGCCAGCAGGACCGGGTGGCCCAGCTTTTGGCCGCCGGCGATCTGTTTTTGCTGCCGTCGGACCGCGAGAGCTTCGGCCTGGCGGCTCTCGAGGCCATGGCGTGCGGGGTACCGGTGGTCGCCAGTCTCACCGGAGGGGTTCCGGAGGTGGTCCCGGACGGGGAGTGCGGTTTCCTGCTGCCCGTGGGGGACGTGGAGGGCATGGCCGCCGGGGCTCTGGCCATACTGCAGGACACCGGTACCGCCTGCCGCATGGCCCTGGCGTCCCGGCGCCGCGCCGTCGAGGAGTTCAACGCGGAGGGGCGGGTCGCCGAGTATGAAGCTTTTTACCGGGAGGTGCTATCCGCACCGCCGTAGCCAGGGCACGAGGCAGCCGCAACTCACGTCCCGGGGCGGGAAACCTCATAGCACCAAGGTGGCATCACCGAAAGTGTAGAACCTGAACTGCCGCTTCACCGCAAAGGCGTAAGCCTCGCGCACCAGCTCACACCCGGCAAATGCCGACACTAGCACCAGGTGAGATGAGCGAGGAAGATGCAGGTTGGTGATGAATCTATCCACCACTTTGAAGCGGTACCCCGGGGTTATGAAGAGATCGGTGGTGCCCCGGTAAGGCAAGAGAACGCCATCCCCCCGGGCGGCCGACTCGAGGGCGCGCACTCCATCGGTACCGCAGGCAGCAATGCTCCCGCCGGCCGCGCGCGCTTGATTCACGGTGTGGGCGACGGCGTCCGGGACATGGACATATTCCGCCGGCATCCGGTGATCGCCGATGCGCTCGGCTGAGATGGGCCGGAAACTACCCAGGCCCATATGCAGCGTTACATACTCTATGCTGACCCCTCTGGCCTTCAGCTCGTCCAACATGCGTGAGGTGAAATGCAGGGCGGCGGTGGAGGCGGCCACCGAGCCCTCCACGCTGGCGAAGATAGTCTGGTATCTCCCCGGGTCGCCAAGGGCCGTCTTGATGTACGGAGGCAGCGGGACTTGGCCGACATCCCGCATGGCTCTCTCGGCCGCTTCCCCCGAAGGGAACTCGATGACCCTCCCACCTTCCGGCGTCTTATCCACCACGCTTACGGTGATGCCGTCACCGAGAGCCAGCGTCGAGCCGGGTAAGACCCTCCTCCCCGGCCTGACCAAGGCCTCCCAGCGGGCGTTACCCAGATCCTTGAGGAGAAACACTTCTGCGCGGCCACCCCCGGGACGCCGGGCCGGCAAGCGGGCCGGCATCACTTTGGTGTTGTTGAGCACGAGCACATCCCCCGGCCGGAAGTATTCGGTGATGCTTGAGAAGCGGGACTCGGCGATGCCCTGCCGCCTGCTATCAATGACCAGCAGGCGGCAGGCATCCCGGGGCTCCAGGGGAGTCTGGGCGATGAGATGCTCGGGCAGGTGATACTCAAACTCTCGGGTATGCAAGGGCAGCCACCTCAACCTCCCGCTAGGCCTGGTCCATGTTTTGCGTGGGACGGCAGACAGGCCCGGCCGCCTGCGATTCCCCTTCCCCGGCCGCCGGCCGTGAGGTCCGGACATCATAGGTCTAGGATATACCATGGCAGCTCTTGCGGCAAATTCCCCGGGTCTCTCTCCCTGTTTAGCAGGTGCACCCCCGGGAGGCCCGGCCCATTTCCTCAGCTGGGGGCCTAAGAGGAAAGCCGGCAGAGTCGTCGAAGCTGCCCAGAAATCCCGGGAAGGGGGGACTGGCGGAGGACGATTTTCCGCCAGGACGTACGTGGCAGTATATAACCGCGCTCACGAGCTGGCCAGGACCCTGAAGGAAAGCCAGGAATACCGGGAATACCGGGAGGTAGGCGCGCAGTTGGACGATACGGCCCGTAGAATGCTTCGCGACTACCGGATGTATCAGGCCCGGGCCCACGCCGCGCACATTGCGGGGCAGGAGCTGCCCGGCGAAACGGCCCAGCTGGGAGAACGGCTACGCGGTCTTATCGGCATGCACCGGCCCCTGCTAGAGTTTATGGCCTTGGAGGACCGCCTGCTCACGGTGATCGGTGATGTTCAGAAAATCCTGGGCGAAGCCGTAGAGCTGTGGGACTACCTGGATGAAGACGACGAGGAGTAGCCGTGGGCCCGGCACTGCCATCCGCCGCAAGCTCTGGTCGCGCCAGACTCGATTTGTTGCCGCCGCGACCGTCCCGGGAGGGGTAGGGTATGCTACTGCGACTTGACCGGAACGAGAGCCCGCTGGATATTGACCCCGATCTAAAGCGTTCCCTCTGCCGGCAGTTGGAGGCAGTAGCCTTCAATCGTTATTGCCGTCCCGAGGAGTCCGGGCTCACCCGGGCGCTGGCGGCATACGCCGGGGTGGAGCCGGACTGGGTGTTTCCCGGCAACGGTGCCGATGAGGTGATCGCCGTGGCCGTCCGTGCCCTGGCCGGCCCGGGCGGCCGGGTAGTTATCCCCTCCCCCACCTTCCCCATGTACGGCCGGGCGGCCGGGTGGGCAGGTGCCGGGCTGGTGGAGGTGCTTTCGCCTCCTCCCCTTTTCCCTATGCAGACGCGCCTGCTTGCGGAGGCAGTGAACCAGATGTCCTCGCTGACCGCCGGTACCGGCGGCACCCTGGTCATCATCTGCCGTCCCAACAACCCCACCGGTCACTCGTGCGGCATCGAGCTCATCCAGAGCCTTCTCGAGCTGCCCGGGGCCCCGGTGGTGGCGGTAGACGAAGCCTACTTTGAGGTCTCCGGCGTCACCGTTGCCGCTCTCTTGCCGCGCCACCCCAGGCTGGTGGTGTTCAGAACCCTGTCCAAGGCTTTCTGCATGGCCGGCATGCGCTTGGGCTATGCTCTGGCCCACCCGGAGCTGGTCAGGACCATGAACCGCTACCGGCTCAGCTTCAATATAAGCGTAGCCACCCAGGCAGCGGCCATGACCATGCTCAAGGAGTCCCCCGGGTTCTTGGCGCTGGGTCGCCGGCTACGGGAGTGGACTCAGAGCCTACACGGGCAGCTTTCCGGCATGGCCGGGATAGTCCGCGTCCTACCCAGTGAGACTAACTTCATCCTGTTCGCACCGGAAAAAGCGGCAGGAACGGTGAGGGACGAGCTGCTACAGCGAGGAGTCGTTGTCCGCTACTATGCGGACATCCCGGCCTTGCAACGGTACCTGCGCGTCTCCACGGGCACCCCCGAGGAGAACGCCACCTTCACAAAGATCCTGGCCGAGGTCTTGGCAAGTTCATAATCGGGGCGGGTCCGGCCCGCCGGCGGTCCGGCGCTCAAGCGGGAGGAGTCGAATTGACTGTGTTAGATCCGGATATCTTCCGGGAGTATGACGTACGCGGGCTGGTGGGAACGCACCTTAATGCCCAAACCGCCCGTACACTCGGCCAGGCGTTTGGCACGTACTTGGGCGAGCACGGAGTGTCGTCGGCCATCGTGGGCCGGGACAACCGGGCTTCGTCGGAGGAACTGGCCGGGGCGGTGACGTCCGGTCTTCTGGATACCGGGTGCGACGTGGTGGACATCGGCCTGGTAGTCACCCCCATCTTCTACTTCGCCCGCATCAAGTATGGGTTCGACGGCGGGGTGATGGTTACCGGTAGCCACAACCCGGCGGAGTTCAATGGTTTCAAGTTGGCCATGGGCCAGGGCACCATCTACGGTCGGCAGATCCAACGGGTCCGGGAACTGGCCGAAGCGGGGGTGTGGAGGCTGGGCCGCGGGCAGTACCGGCAGGACGATCCCGTGCCCGCCTACTTCCAGGAGATCCTCGCCCGGGTCAGACTGGGCCCCAGGCGGCTCAAGGTGGTAGTGGACGCGGGAAACGGTGCTGCCGGGCTGTTTGCCCCGGACCTCATGCGGGCGCTCGGCGCCGAGGTGATCCCCCTGTACTGTGAGTCGGACCCGTCTTTCCCCAACCATCACCCGGACCCGGTTAGACCCGCCAACCTGCGGGACCTGGTGGCGGCGGTGAGGTCCAGCCGGGCCGATGTGGGACTGGCCTACGACGGTGACGCGGACCGGATCGGGGTGGTAGACGATGAGGGGGCCATGATCTGGGGAGACGTGCTCATGGCGCTGTTCTGGCGGGAGATCCTGCCCCGGTATCCGGGAGCCCAGTGTATCGTGGAAGTGAAGTGTTCGCAGGCGCTGGTGGACGAAATCACCCGCCTGGGCGGCAGGCCCGAATTCTACCGGACCGGTCACTCTCTCATCAAGGCCAAGATGAAGGAGACCGGCGCGGTGTTCACCGGCGAAATGTCCGGGCATATGTTCTTCGCCGACGAGTATTTCGGCTATGACGATGCGCTGTACGCCTCGGCCCGGCTACTCAGGCTACTCTCCTATACTAAGGACCGCCTCTCCCAGTTGGTGGCCACCATACCCAAGTACTGCTCGACTCCGGAGATCCGCATCGACTGTCCGGACCGGGAGAAGTTCCAGGTAGTGGCAGCCCTGACCGAGCATTTTCGCAGCCGGTACGAGACCATTGATGTGGACGGGGTACGGGTCCTCTTCCCCCGGGGCTGGGGGTTGGTGCGTGCCTCCAACACCCAGCCCGCGCTGGTGGTGAGGTGCGAAGCGGACTGCCCGGACGCCCTGGAGGCCATCAAAGCAGAGATGGCCGCGGCCCTGGCCAGTCATGGCCTGAGCTGCGGCGCAGAGTGGGAGTAGGGTGAATATGATATAATGGAGGCGGACGAGGGGGGTTGACAGATGATCCAGATGGTCGTGGATAAAGTGGGTCTGGACGCTGAGTCCGAACAAGCCATTGTGCTGCTCAAGGACGTGCGGGGCACCACCATGCTGCCTATATGGGTTGGTCCTGCCGAAGCTACGGCCATCGCCCTGAGCATCCAGGGCATGAAGGCCTCCCGCCCCCTCACCTGCGATCTGCTGAAGGAGATCGTAGACCGGCTGGAGGCCAAGGTGGTCATGGTGTTGGTGACCGAGCTTAAGGAGCAGACCTACTATGCCACGTTAGTCCTGGGGCCACCCGGGGGCGACAACGTGGAAGTAGACTGCCGCCCCAGCGACGGCATTGCGCTGGCGCTCAGGGCAGATGCCCCCATCTACGTTTCAGAAGCCGTGTTGGCCGAAGCCGGAGTTCCCTCCGATCAGGACAGTGCCGGACCCATACATTGACTTGCGGACACGGCGCGGGATAGGCGCTTCACCCCTTCGACCAGCTGCTCGTGACTACAGAAGGAAAAGCACAGGCGCAGGGCAGTAACGGGCGCTTCCGGGTAGTAAAACGCCGACCCCGGCATGTAAGTGACGCCCTCCCGGCGCGCGGCGGCTTCCAGGACCCCCATGTCCGTGTGTCCGGGTAGGGTAAGCCAAGTGAAGAACCCCCCGGTCGGTTCCGTGAACGTGGCCCC
>DMHJ01000189.1 GCA_003449495.1 Clostridiales bacterium UBA8153 | reverse complement strand
GCGGCTTGAGAAGGCCCTGGGGCCGCGCATCCGCGCTTTGACCCTTTAGCCCGACCGACAGTGTCCCCAGGTTCAGATCCTGACCATCCACGAACTGCTGGCTGGCAGGGGGAGAGAGTATCCCCACATGGCCCCACCGGGGACGTTCAGGCGAGCAAAGTCGCAGCGGAAAGGCAAAGCCTGGAGCAGCGGCGCATTTTGTGACGGGAGGCCTACCCATGGCCGCCGCGATGACCGTAGGCTCCAGTAGAGGCTTGCCCGGCGCAAGGAAGGGTGCAGTGCCTCATCGCCGAGCAGGAGGCTCGCCTGGCCTCCATCCGCCTTACTGTCTAGCGGTGCCGGGAGGACTACACCCGGGCCGGCCTTGGCCGTTTATGGGTTCTGTCTCCGTGGTGGTCGCCAGTATCCAAAGCGGCCCACAGTATGACAGCATGGTGTTGAGCAGGTTGGCGGTCCACCGGTAAGTGGAGTACCGGAGCGCATGGCCATGCCGGGAGGAGGACCTGTCGTGCAATATCTGATCCCATACCTGCGGCGCTTCAACCGCAAGGAGCGATTCTTCCTAGTCGGCTTGGCCCTGGGCAACGAGGCGTTTCGGCTGGGGGATTCTTTCCGCCAGCGCTTATCGGATGTCCTGGACTTGGCATTACCTGGGGACGCATTCGTCGCGATGGACTACCATCTTGATTGGCTGTTCGCCAGCATCTATCTGGCGGCCACGTCGGGCTCGCCGGGTCCTCACCCCCGCGACTTCCGCCTCATCAGAGGCACCCATGAAGACATTGACCTCCTGGTGGCCTTTGACGCCGGAGAGCAGTCCCACGTCATCATGCTTGAGGCCAAAGGCGTTACGAGTTACTCTAATCGTCAATTCGCGTCGAAGATGGCAAGGCTGGCTGCTGCCTTCGAGACACCACAGGCAAGACGGGTTGCCCCGTACCTAGTGCTGGTGTCGCCCGCGCAGCCCCAGAAGCTCCACGGCGTTGGCCCGGCTTGGGTGTTTGGCAAGGACGGGCGAATACCGTGGCTACACCTGCCGCTGCCAGCCGACCTGCAAAAGGTGGTGCGGTGTACGGAGACCGGGGCTCCAAGCAGCCAAGGCAAGTACTGGACGGCGAAGCCAGAGAAGAGCTTTCCTGGTGCCTGACGGCTCAAGCCCACTTCAGACATAAGCGGCCTGATGGCTCAGGGGTTCGTTCTCCGTGCTCTTCCCGGCGCCCGCCGGTCTAGTCCGGCTGGGACAGGGCTGTCCACACCAGCAGCTACGGCGGGGAACACCTGCGTGCCCCAAGGGTTACATGACGGTCCGCCTCGGTACCCGCTGCCATGGTTTGCCACCCAAAGGTGCCCAGCAGCTCCAGGCCGCTCTGTTTCATCACCTCATACAGGACCTCCAAGGGCCAGGCCCGTTCGTAAAAAGTGTCCTGGAAGCGGCGAAAGCGGGGAGGTTCGGGGTCGGGCAGAAAGAAACTGGCGCGCACGGTGGTGATCCCGGTTTTGGAATCGAGCCTGCATTCCCAGATATAGGCAAACTCCCCGGCATCGGCGGCGAGGGTCTGCCCGTCCCACTCCTCGAGCCCGTGCCGGGTATTCACGTCGAACACCAGCAGCCCGCCGGGGGAGAGCGCCCGGGCCATGCACTGGAAGGCCCGCTGCAAGTCGTCCAGGTCCAGCAGGTGATTGACGGCATCGCCCAGGCAGAGGACGGCATCCACCGGCTCAGCCAGGGCAAAGTCGCGCATGTCGCCTACGTGGAAGGCCACGTCTAATCCGGCCTGGGCGGCCTTCTTTGTGGCCAACCTGACCATTTCGGGAGACAAATCCAGGCCGGTCACCTGGTATCCGGCCGCCGCCAGGGCCACGGCGGCGCTGCCGGTGCCGCAGGCCAGGTCCAGGACGCGCCGGGCGTCCGGAGCGTACCGGGCGAACAAGGCCTGGGCCTGGTGGAGCACGCTCTGGTAGGCCTGGCCCGGCGGGATGGCATCATAGACCACCGCCAGCAAATCATAGGAGAGGACGGTCACTGCAGGTGCCCTTCCACCCATTGCTTGACCGCCTGGTAGTGGGGCTCGGCCTCCCGGCGGGTCGCTTCCAGTTGGCGGTGGGCGTCTGCGGCAAAAGCGGGATCCCCCACCCCGGGCAAGTTGATCTGCACGTTATAGGCGGCGGCACTCAGGCAACTGGAGAGGGCGGCGAGGCCGGCTCCCAGGTCGGAAGCCACGGCTTTGCGCGCGTGGGCGGTCAGCCGGGCGAACATCCCCATGGCTGCGGCGGTATGGGCCGCCACCTGCAGGGGGACCACCGTGGCTGCCCGGGTGGCGGCGGCCACGGCCGTCCGGCGGGCCTCGGCTTCCGCCTTGGGTATGGCCAAGGCGGCCATGACCCCGTTGAACGCCTCGGTATCGGCGTCCACCGCCGCCAGGAATTGACCCTGCAGCTGCTCCAATCCGGTCAGAAGCTCCTGCACCGCCCCGGCATCAACCTGCTTGCCCTTGAGCGCGTGCTTCCCCGCCATGCTGCCCAAGGCGACCCCCAGCGCTCCCATAACCGCGGCCACGCTGCCGCCGCCCGGAGCCGGCGAAGGCGACGCCACCTCCTGGACGAACTGCTCCACCGTCTTTTCCACGAGTCTCAACGGCTTTCTCCTCCCTGATGACTCTCCCAGCGCAGCTTACCGGCGGTGAACACGGCGCGCGCCAGGTTGACGCCGTAATGGTAGCACAGATACAGGTGGTCTGGAGCGTCGAAGACCACCAGGTCCGCCCGCTTGCCCGGCTCCAGACTTCCCAGCTGCCGGCCCAGACCACAGGCGTAGGCGGCGTTGATGGTGGCCGCCCCGCGCTACGAACGGGTCGTTGAGCCGCACTTTGTCTTTATCGACCGGGTGTGGGTCTCGGTGGAGGTGCAGGTGCAGGTGTTAATCGTCGATCCCGATACGGCGACGGTGCTGAGCAGTCACCGCTCGAGCGTGATCTACTTGGCAGAACTCATGTCTCGCCGCGCCGCGGAGCGCGAGGAAGCCGAGGATACGCTTCGGGGCGAGGCGCGCCGCCAGGCGCTGGCCGAACTGGCTCCGTGGCTGGCTGCCGAACTACGGCTTCGCCTCGGC
>DMHJ01000187.1:1232-3462 GCA_003449495.1 Clostridiales bacterium UBA8153 | reverse complement strand
GAGCGAAGGAAGAGCTTGACCACGGCGGCGGCGGTGAGCGTCTTGCCGGTGCCCGTCGCCATCTCGAAGAGGAAGCGGTCCTTGCCGTCGCGCACTGCCGCCTGCAGTTGATGGATGGCTTTGAGCTGATAGGGGCGCAGGAAGCGCAGCTTGTTGGCCTGGACGTAGGCCGGGCGCTCGGCTTCGTTCTTCCAGCCGGCCTCGGACTGATACGTGGGCCGCTGCGTCAGAACGAGGTAGTCCTCGCCGACTCGCTCATCGACGAGTCGCTGCGGGTTCGGTGTCACCTTCTGGCAGCCGGCGACCGAATCGGGTGTCGGGAACGAGGTAATGACGTGAGGGTTGCCGCGTTCCAGGTCCCAGAAGTAGTGGAGGTTCCCGTTGGAAAGGATGACGAAGCGGCAGTTCTGGGAGCGCGCGTACTTGCGGGCTTGCTCCTTGCCGGTCAGGGGATTCTTGTCCTCAGCCTTGGCTTCCAGGACGATGAACGGAAAGCCGCGGGAGTCGAGGAGGAGAAAATCGACGAAGCCGCGCTCGGTCTTCTCGAAGTTCTCGCCGAGAGTACTGAGGTCCGCCGGCTTGATGGCCACGGAGGGTTCGAGACGAACGTTGGCCGGAGCATGGCCCTCGGGGAAGAAGCGCCAGCCCGCTACTTCGAGCAGCTTGTTGATCTTGATGCGGGCTATAGCTTCCTTCATAAGTACTGCACCCCGGCGAAGTTCGAGTCGCTATTCGGTGCGTCCTGGCAGAAACCAGTAGTGCGCCTATTCTGCCCCCCCTTCCGGAATTCCTCCTGACACGCTATAGTGACACGGCTATGTGACTGTGCCTGAGGGCCCCCCTGGTTTTTGCTATGACCCGCGAGCGGATGTGTTACCGTGTATTCCCTTGGCTAGCGATTGCTGGCTGAGCTGTAGCATCCTAATTTGGGCTGGAAAAGGAACCCGGGGATTGAACTGGCGGCAACTGCCGGTTACGATGGGTTCAGTCCCGGGGCATGCGTCAGCCCTGACGCTGCAAGGAGCCTCTTGCCTACGGTGACGAGTTGCGATGGCCTTAGCCTTGAGGTGGGAGTGAGTTTTCACCTCCTCCAATCCCCCAAGGGCGGCGGGTAGCCTTGGCCCGGGGGGTTCGTCTTCTCTTCCACGGCAAGAAGGCCGACGTCCTCAGACACCGGTCCTCTCCCGTCTGCCAGCTCTCCTACCTGGTCACCGAATCGGAGCAATCCTCCCCTCTCCGGAGCTAGAGAGCCTGCCTCTCCGCACAAATGACACCGTCGACGCTAGGACGCGGTCCGGCTGTGCCGCGCTCCCCTGATCATCGTGGGCCACTGCCGGCGATCTTCCTGCCGGTCATCGCCTGATTTCCGACTCTAGCCACCCGGCCGGTCCTCAAGTCCCGCCGGTACCGGATCCATCCTGGGCCGGCTCACCAGGTTGCGGCCGCGTAGTCGACGCTAGCAGGTACTGCCGGTACCCCGGCTCCAGGTGACGGTGGAGCCAGCCCTGGCGCATCAACGGCGCAGTGATGGCTTGGGCCGGGCAAATGCTCGCGCAGCGCAGGCATAGGGTGCAGTCGGGCCCGACCCGGTAACCGGAGGGATGGCCGGCTAAGGCGGAAGTGGGACAAGCGCGGGCGCAGAGCCCGCAAGCGTTACAAGCCCCGGTCACGCGCAGGTAGCGGTCGGCCCGCTCGGCGCCTGACAGGTGCCACCGCCAGGCCCAGCCGGACATCAGCCGGAGCCGGATGGGCCCGGGGCGGGTGCGGCGCAGCTGCCCGGCCACGAGTTCATGGGCAGCGCGACTCACCAGTTCGCCGGTACGACGCCACGCCCGCTCCTGGGCCAGGGCGGCCGCATCCGGATCCGACCGCCGCCAGTGCCAGTTTTCCGGAACCAGGTAGGACTGCTCGTGCACGACCCGGTAGCCGGCAGCCTCCAACCGGCCGGCCACAGCGGCGGTGGCACCGCCCACAATGCCGGCGGCCACCGCCCACACCACAGCCGGCCGGCCCGCCCCAGCAGGCAGAGTCTGCAGGAAGCGGTCGACCAGCCGCGGGGGACCGAAGGCGTAGACGGGGAAGCCGACGCCCAACACGTCCGTGTCCGGCATGGCCTGTTCCCGGAGGGCCGTCTCCACGGCTACGACTCTCGTTTCCCAGCCCAAGCGCTGCAGGCTTCCGGCGCATAAATGTGTCGTCCGCCAGGTGTTGCCGGTTCCCGAGAAGTAGA
>DMHJ01000187.1:776-901 GCA_003449495.1 Clostridiales bacterium UBA8153 | reverse complement strand
CGAGAAGTAGAAGAGGGTTGTCTTCACGCCTGGGCCTCCCCGCCGGAATGACTTGTCCGTTCTAACATAGTTCGCGTGTCCAAAGGCGTATCCTGCGTCAAGAACTTCCGCGCCACCCGGAGCCG
>DMHJ01000187.1:0-396 GCA_003449495.1 Clostridiales bacterium UBA8153 | reverse complement strand
ACTTCCGGCGCCATCCAGCTAGTTCTCCTTGAGGAGCACCCACTCTACAGCCACGGCCTTTTCGGTGAAGGCGGACACCGGTCTCCATTCCCTGCCATGGACGAACGTCTATTTGCCAAAGCCTTGTCCCTTCGCTCCCAGTCTTGCCCAGTAACGGGGGGCCTCCGCATCCTGGGCGGCCAGCCGGCTATGTGGGGTCTTCGCTCAGATATAGGCGATGAGTACCAGCTCGAGGCAACGCTTCACTCCGCTGGGGAGCCCTGGGCAACCGGGAACGGTATGAAGACCGCCTCGAGCACTGCCGGGACCTTGTGCGCCTGGGCTTGAGGGCGCCCCTGACCGCGGCCACTGGCGGCGCGCCCGGCCTGAGCAAGGCTGCCCGGGCCATGTGGCCGG
>DMHJ01000218.1 GCA_003449495.1 Clostridiales bacterium UBA8153 | reverse complement strand
GCGCAGATCATGTCCATCAACGGTGAAACGAGGGTGGGGAAGTACCTCTACCACCAGGTGCACGTCGGCGCCACCATCGACACTCACGGCAATGCGCGAGCCGGTACGCACGCCCGGCGGGATCCTTACTTCCACGGTACGACCATCGGCAATCAGCTGGCGGGTGACGCCACGGAAAGCCTCTTCCAGCGTCACCGGGGTCGCATACTCAAAAGCCGCGCCGCGCACGAACCAGCCGGGGGCCTCGTTCCCCGGAGCGGAGCGTCTTCCCCTGGCGCGAAAGAGGTTCTGCAACAGCTCGGAAGAGTCGCCGGTCCCGCCGAGCAGGTCATCCAGATCCGCGTATTTGACGTGGGGTTGGCCCGATCCCGGGGCCCCCGGCCCCCTCCCGCCTGCGCGTCCGCCCGGTGCTTCGCGCCCATGGGCGTCCAGCTCGTCGTACTTGCGGCGCTGCTCCGGGTCGGACAGCACTTCGTAAGCTTCGTTAATCTCTTTGAAGCGCTCCTCCGCCCGTTTCCCCGGGTTCACATCCGGGTGGTGCTTACGCGCCAGCTGCCGGTAGGCCCGTTTGATCTCCTTCTCCGTGGCGCTACGCTGCACGCCCAGGATCTGATAGTAATCTCTGTACTGCATGCCCTCACACCTTCAACTCCACACGTGAGACCAATCTGGCCTAGGCCTTCAAAGCGCCGCACCGCACCGCAGACCGGCTTGCGGAAGCCCCCGGCCGCACCGGATCAGGCCGGTTTCGCGCAAGGCGCCGGGCCGCGAGCGGGCCACCGCCGCCCTCCCGCGGACACCTGACCGCTGGCCCCAGCGCAGCGGATGTGAGACACCAGCATTATATTCCTTGAGTGTCTATATGTCAAGCTCGCCGGAGCGGCTTTTGCGACTCCCGGTACGACCCACCGGGGGAGCGGAAAGTTCTTGGATGTCTTGCTAGGCGCGGACTCCCGCCAAAATCGGCAGGATGCGCCGGTATTCGGCAGCGACGCCTTTCACGAGACTACCGGCCGGGGAGACCAGCAGGCGTTTGGGCAAATTGGTCGTTAGAACGGTCGGTGTGCACTCCAGTCTACCTGACTATACGTCCGCCTAACCGGGGACACCGTGGTCGCCGGCAGTTGCCGGCGGGCTGATCTACGGGCTTAGCCGGCAGGTCGATAGGCTATCAGGACGGAGCGGCCTTCCCTTTCCCTGCTCAACTCGTACACCCTCCTTGAGCACGGCGTGAACAACGGGGAATATTGCAGAGGGGATGCACGGACCCACTCCGGCGTACACTCCACCGTAGTGATGAGCGCATCCGCATCCAGTCCGCACTCCCAAGCGGCCATAGCGACTGGTGCTTGAACCGGGGCATCCACCCGCGCCAGCAATGGGAAAACGTCTAGAACGCTGCTGCAGCATCGCCACGGGCACGGCTGCCAAACACCAAGACCTCAAGGACCGGCACGCCCAGCTCGATGGGCCTCACTTTCGGGCGTCTCGCCGGCAGCAGGTCTTCCGCACGCATGACCGGTCCTTACCCCCCAAAGATGCCGGTCCTAGCAGGTGCGGGCGCCGGGTAGTGACGAAGGTCCGCATCACTCCCCACACCCCCGGGTTACGGCTTGGAGTTACCGCCAAGCTATTTGCGGGAGATGAGTGGAAGGGCTGAATAGTTACGCTGCGACATGCCCTTCCGGGGAATCCACCTCCGCCGGGCGTCTGCGTTACTGCGCATTGTCGTTTTGCTCAGGCATCCATTGCTGCACGCGTGCGCTCCTGATATGCCGGCGGAGCACGGGTTACGGGTTGCCTTTCCGCGCCGAGGCTCCGGCAGGCCTGCCTGCCATGGCAGAGGCGGGCAGGTGGGCTGCCACCGGCTCACTTCCTGAGGCTCACGCTCCGGGTACGGCAGTGCCGGAACAGAGGCAATGGCTAGCGCACGGGCTCTCTGCACCAAGGAGAGCCGGCCTACGCAGGCCGGCGCTGCTACCCTATCCGTAATCCGCACCCCGTTTTCATCCCTGTTCGATGCCGGCGAGCCGCCGGCATGGCGGGATAGCGTCAGCCCCTTACCGGCTGTTCCGCCCTACCGGCTTCGCCGAGCTCTCCGGAGACCTTGTCCTCCATCAGGTCGCTGACGCGGAGCACCGGTGGTTCACCGTACTGCAACAGGTGGTCCAGCCACTGAATGGCGGCCCGTATACGGGTGCGGAGCTTGGTGTCGCGAGCCGGGAACAGCTCTTGGACGCAGCGGAACAGCTCTGCACCGTCCACAGGCGGATCCCAACCATAAGCCCCGGCGTGGGCGTCGACGATCTGCTCCATCACCGTGGCGAGATGGCCTTGGCTAAGAGGCAATAGCGACTCGGACTTGGCGATCCGATCCAGGACCCGGTCGGCCCGGGCGGCCTCTTCCGCGAGGCCCCGGGTCTGGAGCCACGCCGGTGCCTTGGCCAAATCATTGCGGTTATCCAGTACATCGGTGAAGAAGCTACTGGCAAAGGCAAAGATCGTAAGCGTGTTCAGAAGACCATCCTGGGAGTTGAGAAACCTGCTGATATTGGCGTAGGCTTTGGCCCTGGCCCCCATCCCGAGCTTGCCGATGAGTTCGGCTTCATCGAAGAGCAGGACCCAACCCCGGTAGCCCTTTATCCTTACCAGTGCGTCGACCATGCGGAAGTAGTCCCAAGTGTGTGCCAGAGGCGAGAACCTCCCCACACCGGCGCTCCCCCGGAAGTTTATGCGGTGGATGGCCTTGAGGTCCTGAGCGGTGATGAACTCGCCCGCCAGATCCTGGTACAGCGCGTACAAGCTGTCCGTGCTGCTGCCTTCGATGTAATTGCGCAGGACTAGCCCGAGTTTAGGGTGCAGGTGCTTCTCGGCGAAACCGATGATCTCATCGGCCTCCCGGCTACCGCTACGAATGCCTGATACCAGCTGCTCAATGCCCGGCTGGCCGGATCCGGGAAGATAGCTGCCCGCAATTACCTTGGGGTACACCTTGTGTAACTTGTCGAAGGGGGTTTCCCTGCTCAGGATGGCCAAACTCACTACGCACTCTTCGCGCAAGGCCAGATCCCAGACAGCATGGAGCAGATGGGTTTTGCCTTCGCCATAGTTGGCGCTGATGAGACTGCATTGAGTCCCATCCGGTCTGAGGGCCTTAATCTGATGGAGCGCCGTCTCCAGGTACTTCTCACGGCCCATGGGAAACCGGCTCGCCACGCGCCGGGACGGCACTCCCGACCGGAAAGTTTCGATGATGAGCCTCTGCTCTTGGTGGTAGTTCACGACTCACGCCCCCCTGACGCATCCAATACCAGGGAAACCGTCCTGCGGACTGGAGCGGTCTCGCTGACGGTGAGGTCTAGACTCTTGATCTGCTCGTGGAGGCAAGCTAGGTTCTGGAGGGGACCGCCCCCGGCCAGACGTGCCAGCCTATCCGCGATCTCCACCAGTCCTGCGTGCCCATGCTGCTCCCATATGGCATCCAAGTCCAGCAGGTCGGCAAAGCGGTTGACCTTCGCGGAGCGCACCTCGTTCTGCAGCCGCATCCACAAGGCCTCATAGGAACGAACCCCATGCTTCTCATCATCGAGCAAGGCCCTGCGCCCTGAGAGTAGCATCAGGAACCCCTTGAGCGCATCGACTTCGTCGATGACTTGACGCATGCTCTCATAGAGGTCGTCACGGCGTGTGCGCGTGTATTTTACCGGGCCACCCGGGCGGGTTTCGGTGACCAGGTGAAAATCGTCAACCACCAGGACTACCCCTTTGACTCCCGCCTTGGGCAGAAAGTGCAGGAAGGACCTGAAGATCAGCCGGGCGCTGTAGCGGTCAATCGCCTTGCGGATCTGCAGCCAGTTCCGCTGGCGGGCCGAAACCGGATGCCCCTGCAGCCAGGCAATGACTGCCAGGCGAGCTGCCGGGTCTAACGGGCGCATCCCCAGCTCATCCGCGGCCAACAAAGTGAGGGCGGTGGCGAATGACCGGTCCAGGTCACGGTCCAAGGTCAGGTCCCGGCCCAAGTGGTCTTGGAGCTCGCGACTTACCAGCCTTCCATCGCGCCCTTGAGCGATGGCCCAATCCAGGAATCTCTCTTCTTGCCCCGGGTAGGTGTAGCCTAGGCCCTTCACCAGGGCGAGGGTGTACTTCCTCACCAGGTCGGCCGGGTCCACACCCGTCATGATCTGGCGATAGATCTGGTCAAAAGAGAAGAGGGGTAGCTCACCGGCGCTGACTACCCGGGTAATGTAGCCTAGATCCTTGGCCGCAGCTGCCAGGAAGTGGCACAGGTGGGACTTGCCGGACCCTTCGCGTCCCACTAACAGTTTGAGTTTGGAGCCTCCATCTTTGAGGTAGCTGTCAAGGTAGCGGCAGCGCAGGAAGCCGACCAGGTCCAGAGGATCCACGAACAGGTCTCTGAGCAGTAGCGGGTCGGTTGGGGGCCCTTCGGCCGTCCAGGTCAAGAGCGAGCCGGTCACGCCTCATTCCCCTCCCTCCGGACTTCCAAGTAGCCAAGGTAGTCAGTTCCCGTCGGGCTCGGCACGGCGATGGCATTGGCCTGGTTACGCACGTTACCGAACACCAAGTGCCTGCCTTCATGGAGCAAATCCGACATCGCGCGCAACCGGTAGATATCGAAGGCGAACTGCTTCTCGGTGTAGGCGGCCCGGCCGCCCA
>DMHJ01000206.1 GCA_003449495.1 Clostridiales bacterium UBA8153 | reverse complement strand
ACAGTCACCAGTTTGGGGTCTAGATCCACGCCGTGCCTGGCCAGCAAGACCGACACTATATCCCGGGTCAGCTGTTTGGGATGTCTCCCCGCCCGGGCCAGGGCTTGCACCGCGGCAACCTGGTCGCCCTTCATTACCACCCGCACAGAGAGGACCCCCCGGATCCTCTCCAGCGTGTCTTCCCAATCCCTGGGGGCGCCCTTCTTCTGGCCAACATCCATGACGGCCATCACCTTGTGCCTCACCTACTGCAAGTCAGCTAATTCGACTCTGGATTAGCGATTCCTTCCAGGCCGGGCAGTTCTGGCAGAAGTTTGCATCACGTCTGCCCGCGCCCGGACACGAGGCCCTCCGCCAAAAGCCACAGGCCACCCGAGACCAAGCTGTGTCCGCCCAAGATGATAGGCACCGCACTGCACTGCACCGCCTGGGTGAATGCCCGTACCTCCGGGTCGGCAATCAGCTGCCACCTGCCCAGGTCGGAGTTGAAGCGGTCGTGGTCAGTCAAACGCTTCCCGAAATGATGAAAGAGCACCCGGGTGTCCATGAACGCCACCTGACACATCTTCTCCAGAAACTCGACCAGCCGGACCGGTCCCACCGATTCCAGAAGATACCCTAGAACCGAAATTACCTGGCCTTTAGTGTCCCGGCCCAGGGCTTTCATGCCGCGTTCCTCAGAGATCACCCTCATCCTATGGGTGAAGTTCATGTTGATGTACGTCACCACCGGCGGGCCCACCCGCCCGGTCACCAACACCTCGCTGGAAGGCTGCTCCAGGACACGGACGGCGGCGCGCAGGCGGCTCCAGTCCCAGTCCAGACCGGACAGGGCCGCTCGAGTCCTCTCTCCCAGGCCGGGTTGCATGGCCAAGATCATGACGTCCGTGGGCGTATCCAGGTCGAAGTTTACCCTGGCCGCATTGGGGATGAGCAGCCGCCTGAGGCCGGCCTGGCGTAACACCAGGCCTAGCTGGTTATCCAGAGCGGGCAGTTCTACCTGGGAGAGGATGGCGGCGGGGGTAAACCCCACCAAATCGGCAGACTGCACATTGTTGAGGACGGCGATGTTCTTCTGTTCCCGGAGCACACCGGCAATCCAACCCAGGTCCTCACCGGTCAACAGGGGCGCCGCCGCCCCGCCCATGCAGATAACATTATCCAGTCCCCGGCTTGCCACCACTTCCTGCAGGCGCAGTCCGAAGTGGAAATCCGGGTCGGCGCCCCGGTAGTCCACGGCAACGCCCAGCCCGGCGGCCCGGGCAGCCAGGTCCGGATAGTTGGTGCAGAGGACGGTCTCATCGATGCCCGGCACCGCCAAAAGCTTAGCACAGGTATCCAGGGTGACCTCCTTGCGGACAGCCGTCATTAGCTGGTCGACGGTCGTGGTACCATTGCCGCCCTCGAATATGACGGCCACTACCTTCTCCCGCACCATCCCGCCACCCTCTCCAGCCGGCCATGAGCTTGTCCACAATGACGGGAGACAAACCAGCCTCCCGGCCCTGGGCCTAATGATCCGGTTCGATCAGCCCGTAGTCGCCGTCCTGTCTCCGGTAGACCACGCATACCTTGCCGTGCTCGGCGTTGGTGAACACGAAGAAGCTGTGCCCCACCAGGTTCATCTGGAGCACGGCCTCTTCCGGGTTCATGGGTTTGATGTCGAACTTCTTCACCCGGACAATGCGGATCTCCTCATCGCCCGACGCCAGATCCTTCTCACTGCCGGACGGGGGCCGCCCGCGCAGCCGGCGGGCGATCTTGGTCTTGTACCTTTCGATCTGCTTTTCCAGCGTCTCTATGACCAAATCGATGGAGGAGTATATGTCGCCGCTGGCCTTTTCTCCCCGCAACAGCATACCGTCCAAGGGAGCGGTCACCTCGACGATGTAACGACCGTTTTCGGCCTTCAAGGTGACTTGGGCATGGAGGGGCACGTCAAAATACTTTTCGATCTTGCCGAACTTCTTCTCGGCGTAGTCGCGGAGGGCGGGAGTGACATCCACGTTCTTGCCCCTTAGAGTTATCTGCACTCCATCCAGCTCCTTTCCGTATCCTGATGCACACTATTCCGCCTGGGCGGCCCAAATCCTGCCGGGGGGAAGAAGAGGCAGAAAGCCCGATCTAAAGACCGGACTTTCTGCCTGTAGACTTGCCCGACATTCAGCTCACCTTGACCACGTTGGTGGCCGGAGGCCGCGCGGTCCTTCGCTCATCTCGAACTCCACCGGCTCACCTTGGTTCCAGGTTCTGCATCCCGGCGTCGCGATGGCCGTGTAGTGAACGAAGCCGTCTCCGCCGTCCTCCCCTTCGATGAAGCCATAACCTTTTTCGGCATTGAACCATTTGACCTTCCCTTGCCTGGACCAACCTCCTGGTGCCGTCTTGCCTTGAATATTTTCTCCGGCTCCGGCCGGCCTATGCAATCGACCGGCGTTCGTCGAACGGTCCGCGCCGGCGGGGACTGTGGATACTGTGGATAAGCCTGTTGATATTAAGCAGCATCTACCCGTTTTCTCGTTGGGGAAATCCCGGTGGAGTGCCGAATAGGTGCTGAAAAATGGGCGGGGATTGTTGTATGAACCCGGATTCCGGACCCCCCGGCCAATTCGCCGTCGAAGTGTAAGCGCCGGAGGCAGGCCGTGCCACAAAACATACGGCGATGGGGAAACCACCTGCCCTACGCTGCGATTATCCGGTAGCAATCCCCTAGTGTCTTCCATCGACATGATTGCCTGAGCCCCGGTGGTTTCCGCCATAGCCTTGCATACACCGGCGCTCCATTTCCACCCGGATCAGCTCGGCCCGGGCCGCCTCCCCTAGCCGGTGCAGGGCGCGCCCGGCAGCCCGGTCGGCCTCGGCGATCTGCTCTAGCACGGCCCGGGCCGCCTCCGGGTCGGGAGGAAGAACGGGCGGTCCCAGGCCGGCCAATTTCGCCCGCCGCTCCATTACCTCCAGTGCCAGCGCCAGCTCCCCCGCGAGCAGGGCTTGTTCCTGTTGGCGGGCGTAGGCCAGGAACTGCTCGAGGCTGGGTCCAGTAGCTGCCGTCATCGCCAGGCACCCGGTGCCAACGCCGGGCGGACCGGTGCCGGCGATCGACTTGCTTCCAGCCACGCCGAGCGCAACGTTTCCAGGATGTCCGTTACTACCGCCAGGGACGATGCGTTTTTCCTGACGTTGGCCTGGACC
>DMHJ01000219.1 GCA_003449495.1 Clostridiales bacterium UBA8153 | reverse complement strand
GAAGTTCTGATTGGTTCGGTACCCTCTGGCTCTGGATTTAGCGGCCTGCAGGAGGCCGTTTATGCCCTCAAGAAATGCGGTGGTGAGCTGGCTATCGAACTAGTTCAAGATTCCCTCCTAGTGCCTTCTGGTGGTTTTGGCTGCCTCAATCACCCCGGAAGCATCAACGTTTCAGGAAGAGTTCCCCCGTTTCCCGGTCGGGTTGGCCGAACAACTCCTGTAAGGCCCTCGTCAAAGTCACACCGGATTTCCCACCCTTTGGTCACCGTTGCCCGCCAGTTAACGCTGGTCGGTGATAGCGCTCTCTGCCGTTTGCGGCCGTAGTCCGGTAGCTTGGCCCGTCCCCACCCCCATAAGGCCACCTCCTGCATGACCCCAGCCGGTCACACCCGGGTGAAAAAGCAAACCCCTTCTCAACACCCTGTATACCCCTGGTTTCTCAAGACGTTGACGCGGTCCTGCGCACCTGCCACCGTTACGGCGAATGCCGATATAGTCACGGGACATAAAGGGACCTGGCACCCGGATGATGAAATGTTCCCATCACGTCCGTACCGGGGTGGTTCTGGGAACCGTCGTTAGATGCCGTGACGGCCATAGCGACTCTGGCAGGTTGGCCTCAGGCATACGCTTAGCAGTACGGCACACCGGCGGGCGGCCGTTGGGCCGAGCGGCTACCGCAGCAGGTGCACTTATGAGAATGGATAGATCATCCGTTGGAGGAGGTTTACCTTGGGCACGCCCATCCTCAGCGCGGTCGAATTGACCAAGACGTTCTTTTTGGGCCAAGCGGTAAACGCCGTGTACGACGTCAGCCTGGATGTGGACGATGGCGACCTGGTGGTGCTGACCGGCCCATCGGGGAGTGGCAAGAGCACACTCCTCAGCCTCTTGGGCGGTCTGGACCGGCCCACCGGCGGCGATGTCATACTGGACGGTCACCGGCTGAGCCGCCTGGGTGAGAGCGGCCTGGCCATGTTGCGCCGGGCCAAAGTGGGCTTTGTGTTCCAGTTTTTCAACCTGATCCCCCACTTGACGGCCACGGAGAATGTAAGTCTGCCCTTGCGATTTACCGGTGTCTCCCGCCGTCAGATGGAAAGCCGGGCCCAAGAGCTTCTGAAGCTGGTGGGCTTAGGCGATCGCATGCACCACCGGCCCTTGCAGCTGAGCGGCGGGGAGCAACAGCGCGTAGCCATCGCGCGGGCTTTGATCAACCAACCCCGGGTAGTGCTGGCCGATGAGCCCACCGGGAACCTGGATTCCCGTAACGCGCAGGAAATCGCCAGGCTTTTCGCCAATTTCAGTACCGCTATGGGGCAGACCTTTGTGGTGGTATCCCACAACGAGGTCTTCCACCCCTATGCCCGCCGGATTGTCCACATGCTGGATGGAAGGTTAACGGACCATCCTGCCCCCACGGGTCACCAGTAGACCGGCCGGGAAGGGAGGAGGCGCATGCTGTTTCTCAGGATGGCACTGAGGAATGCCCGTCGCAACCTCAGCCGGAGCCTGCTTGCTCTGGTAAGCATGGCCGTGGCCGCCGCCATCCTCACCGGTACCCTGTCTATGGCCGACGGTTATCCGCGCGGAGCGTTTTGGGAACACCGCCGGCTGGCCGGGGCTGACGTGGTGGTCTATGCGGAACGGGCCGCCCTGCCGGGTCCGGGAAGCGGCGAAAAGCTCCAATGGGAGCTGGGGATGGATGCGCATAGTAGCGACCTGCTCCAGCACTTCCCCCTGCTGGGTCGCCGCGGGTATTTGGCCTTGCCACAGGTGCGGACGTTTGACCTTGCCCAACTGCCGGACGGGTTCGCTCACCAACAGATCGCCGCTGTCGAACCTTTCCTGGCCATGCCCGTCTTCGTCCGCGTTCCGGGTTCGGCGGACGTACTTCCGGCAGTGCTCCGTGGAAGGGACTTGGACGTGGATAGAGCTGTGTGGCAGCTGGCCGGCTTCACGCCTTCGGACGATGGCGCCCTGGTCTGTCTGGTCAACCGTAACGTACCGCCGGGTTGGCCAGACTTCAGTGAGCACCCGGCGCTGGTGGTGGAGGTGCCCCGGGTAGTGGTTCACGGCCCGGCCGGCACCATCTATGACTACACCCAGCGCCGGCAGTTCATCCTGGAAGTCAGGGGGGTTTACGCCTTCCCCGCCAGCGTCACCGATGCGGTGGCCCAGGGCCGGGATGCAGCGGAAGCCGCGGAAGATCCGGGATACCTGCCTTCGCAGCAGATCTTCGTGCCCGCCGGTACCTTGGAGCGGATATTCGAGGCAGTGGGCGGCACCGGCGGGTTCAGGTACGTCCACCAGCTAGGAGTCAGGGTGGAGAGCATGGTGCGGGCACTGGAGGTAGCTACCTACTTGCAGGAACGGCTGCCCTGGGCCCGGGTGTTCACCCTGCCCCAACTGGTGCGGGCTGCCTGGGGGCAGGCCGGTCAGGTGCCGGTGAGCCGGGACGTTACGCGGACTTTCACCTACCTTGCGTTTGCCCTCGCGGGTATGCTGGTAACCACCAACATGTTCATCCTGGTCACCCAGCGGCGGCGGGAAATCGGCGTGCTCAAGGCCATCGGGGCTTCGAGTGGCGAGATCGTCCTTATGGTGCTGGCGGAGACCATGACTCTGGCCGTGCTCGGCTCCGTCCTGGGATTTGCGCTGGTTCGCGGTTTCTACCTGGTGGTCTACCTGGCCTCCCAGGTGTCTTTGGCCCGGGTGGGACTGGATACCCTGCGCGTCGCCGCTTACGTCATCGGCTTGGGAAGCCTGACCGCTTTGCTTGCCGGGTTGGTTCCCTCGGTTCTGGCTGCCCGCTCCACTGCCCGGGAGGTACTGCGCCATGAGTGAACCCATCCTCAAGTGTAACGAGCTACACAAGCGGTTTCTGGTAGGCGACGGGGTGGATGCGGTAAAGGACGTCCGCCTCACAGTGGCGCCCGGCGAGTTTGTGCTCATCATGGGACCGTCCGGGTGTGGGAAGACCACCCTCCTCAACCTGCTGGGCGGTTTGGACCGGCCCACCCGGGGGGAGGTTATCCTGAAGCATCGTAAGTTCAGCCGCCTCTCCGAGAACGAGCTGGCGCGCATGCGCCGCACCCTGGTCGGGTTCGTGTTCCAGTTCTTCAACCTACTTCCCGACCTCACTGCCGCCGAAAATGTAGCCTTGCCCATGCGTATGATCGGTCTTGGCCATGAGGAAGTGGCCCGGAGGACTCTGGAGCTTCTGGACGAAGTGGGCATGGTGGACCGGGCCTCCCACTCGCCTTACGAGCTTTCCGGAGGGGAACAGCAGCGGGTGGCCGTGGCCCGGGCCTTGGCAAACCGGCCCGCGGTGGTTCTGGCTGATGAGCCCACCGGAAACCTAGACTCCCAGAGCGGGAATCGGGTCATGGAGCTGTTCTCCCGCTTCAACGCCCGGCACGGCCAGACCTTTGTCGTCGCCTCCCATGACCGGGGCTTCCGCGAATATGCCACTAAGGTCGTACACATGCTGGACGGTGCAGTCGTGCGCATGGAGGATCGCACCGGGGCGGTGACACCATGATGCGACGGAGGGCGAAGGAGCCCTCGCCGGTTGCCCGCTGGAGGTCCTGGCGGGTACGGGACCTGCCTCGATGGCTGGGTCCCGCCTGGCGCCTAGTGCGCCCGCTGGCCCACCGCCAGTTGGCCAGGCACGGCCTGCAGAGTGCCATGGTGGCGCTGGTGGTGGCGGGAGCGGTGGCGAGCTACCTGGTGATGTCCGCAGCGGGAGCTGGCGCCGCCCGGGAGGCGATGGCCCAGGTGAGGCCGGTCCCTCTGTTTGCCGACGTGTTGGCCTATGCACCCGGTCCGTTGCCTGCCGACATCGACCGGCGCATGGCCCGGGCGGTAGAGATCGGCCACTGGGAAATGGTGGCGGTGGCCGAGGTATATACCGCCTCCGGGCGGTACACTGCATTGGGTCTTTCACCCACCTCCCGGTTGCTGGAGGCCCTTACCTTGACGGCAGGCCGGTGGCCTTCGGGAACTCCCGCAGGAGTGCACGGGCACGCCGTCTTTCCCGATCATGCCGTGGGCATCAGCCCGGGCACCATCACCTCCTTGGAAGTGCCGGGCCGCCATGGCTGGCACACGTTGCACGTGCTGGTTACGGGATTATACCGTCCCCCGGGTGCCCCCTTCAGCGGTCCCTTGGTCGACCGGGAGACCTTGATCCGGTTGGGCGATCCGGTGCACCAGGGCGTGGTCGGGTGGCTTAGCCCCAGGTACCGGTTGACCGCGGCCACGGCCAGGCTGGCCAGGATGTTCCCGCAGGGTACGGTGGTCACCCGCGATACCCCGGGGGTACTGGTCTTGGACCTTACCCGCCGGGCGTGGTCTCCGGTGCTCACCGTCATGGGCTTGGTGGTGGCCCTCGCCGCCGCCGGGCTGTTCAGTCTTATGCTCCTTTCGTTTCTCCGGAGAAAACGCTACTTGGGCATGCTCAAGGCCCTGGGCCTGGAGTCTTCCGAGCTCGGCCTTCTGCTGGTCATGGAAGCCGGACTCATGTCCGTGCTCGGCTTGATCACCGGTTGGGGGATGGCGGCGGGCTTGATCTGGCAGCTCAATCGCTTCCACGAACCCGCCCTCCGCCTGGGCCCGGGCGATCTGGCCGCGTCCGTCCTGCTGGCCGCGGGCGTCCTCGTGCTAGGCAGCTTCATCCCAGTTACGCTGAGCCGCCGGGCCACCGTGGACCAGCTGCTCCATAACCGGCGGGTCTACCTTAGCCCCAACCCTTCCTGTGCCCAGTGCGGGCGTTGCGGCGGATTCTAGTGAAGGAGGGATGCTATGGAACCCAAGACCATCCTGGCTGCAGATGTGGGCAGCACCACCACCAAGGTGATCATGCTGGAGCACGATGGTCAGTGCTACCGTATATGCGGGCGCGCGGCGGCACCGACCACGGTGGAGAAGCCCTTCCTTGATGTGATGATCGGTCTGAGGAATGCCGTCAACCGGCTGGCGACCTGGATGAACCGGCCGCTGCTTAGGGACAACCGGTTGCTCATTCCCGGGACTGCCTCCGAGGGGGCAGACGTGTTCCTGGCCACTTCATCGGCGGGAGGGGGCCTGCAGATGCTCGTAACCGGTCTGGTGCGGAGCCTGACGGCTGAGAGCGCGCAGCGCGCGGCCCTGGGAGCCGGCGCCGTCGTCATGGACGTCCTTTCCATGGATGATACCCGCCTGGCCGTGGACTGTGTCCAAAAGGTACGAGAAATGCGACCGGACATGATCTTGTTCACGGGCGGCACCGATGAGGGCTCCGCCAACTATATAGCGGCGGTGGCCGAGTATCTTGCGGCTGCCGACCCGCTGCCCAGGTTCGGCACGGGCTTCAAGATGCCGGTGATCTACGCCGGTAACATTCACGCCCGCGAGGTAGTCGCCTCGGTCCTCGGTGGCCGGGTACTGCTGTCCATGGTGGACAACGTCAGACCCACGTTAGAGAAGGAAGTGCTGCAACCTGCCCGCCACGAAATCCACCGGGTGTTTCTCGAACATGTCATGGCCCAGGCACCGGGCTACCAGACGCTGCTCGACTGGACGGGCGGAAGACTGCAGCCAACGCCTTTGGCCGTAGGCAAGATGGTGCAGCAAGTGGCTGCGGGGCTGGGCACCGACGTGGTGGCCCTGGATATCGGCGGCGCCACTACCGATGTGTTCTCGTGGGCAAGTGGCCAGTTCAACCGGACGGTCAGCGCAAACTTGGGGATGAGCTACAGCCTGGGCAATGTGCTGAAAGAAGCCAGTTTGGGCCGGGTGGTGTCTTGGCTGCCCTTTGCCATGTCTGAGGACGAGTTGAGCAACTGGTATGCCAACAAAGCCATCAAACCCACCACTCTTCCCGAGACCCTGGACGAATTGCTGTTGGAGCATGCTGCCGCCCGAGAGGCCCTGCGGCTCGCCATGGATCATCACTACTCTCTAGCGGTGACCCTCAAAGGCATTCGGCAAGAACGCCTGATAGACGAAGTGTTTGAACAGAAGTCCACCGGGCAGCCTTTGGTGGACATGGTTCAAGTGGGGGCCATCATCGGTTCTGGCGGAGTACTGTCCCACGCCCCGCGCCGGGCTCAAGCGGCCCTCATCCTCCTGGATGCCCTAGGTCCCATGGGAGTTACCCGGCTCTTTGTCGACAGCGTCTTCATGCTGCCTCACCTCGGTGCGCTATCCGATCTCGAACCGGACGCAGCCCTGGCGACGCTGTGGCGGGAGTGCCTGGTTCCCCTGGGGACGGTGGTAGCTCCCGTGGGCAGTGGCCGGCCGGGACATCTGCTGGCCCAAGTATCGGTGGAAGGAACCGATCTGGATCTTCTCGTAGGGCAACTGGCGGTACTCCCCTTGGCCCCCGGGCAGGTAGCCCGGCTGAAGGTACGCCCCGCTTACGGCTGGGATGCCGGTGCCGGGCGCAACCAGGTCCTCGAGACGACGGTGCATGGCGGTGAAGTGGGGGTCATCCTGGACGGCCGGGGTCGTCCTCTTGAACTACCGGTGGAGCCGGCCCTGCGCCGGCGGTCATTGGCCGACTGGTGGCTGGCCATGGATGCCTACCCCCGGGCCGCCCTGCACACACTAACCGGCCGGGAGGTGGTATGAGTGACCGAGCACCTTTTGGCCAGGACCATGGAAAGGGCCCGGGTGAGTCGCCAGCGCCGCCTGCCCTTGCCCGGCGAAGTCTTGGTGGACGCCGGTGCCGTGGTGCAGCCGGACACCATTGTGGCCCGTACCACCTTGCTGCCGGGCTCCCCATACTTTGTCGATGTGTTGCACGGGTTGAGAATATCGAAAGAGACGGCGCCACCCGACGTGATGGACCGGGTCATGGTGGTCCAAGTGGGCGACCAGGTGACCAGCGGAGACGTCATCGCCCGCTATACCAAGGGCTTCCTCGGCGAGGTGGTGGTGGTGAAGTCGCCGGTTACCGGAGTGGTGGAGTTCATCTCCCGGGTTCAGGGCCGTGTCCTCCTGAGAGAGGATGGGCGCTCGGCCCGCCCGCTGGTGGTGGTCTCCGCCGCCAAGGATCTGGACATCTGGCCGCGTCTGCTCAGGATGTATGTCCACTGCTGGGAGGGAGACGAAATCAAGCAGGGTCAAATCCTGGCGGCGTCACCGGCCGCCATGGGGTGGGACTGCTGCTATGCCCCGGTGGGCGGCACCGTGGAGAAAATCTGCACCCGTACCGGAACCATCAGCATCGTCCGGCCCGTCCGCTGTAGCGAAGTGGATGCCTACATTACAGGCGAGGTCACGGCGGTCATTCCTGGTGAAGGGGTGGAAGTTTCCGGTGCCGTGGCCTATGTGGAAGGAGTCTTCGGCCTGGGGGGCGAAAGCCACGGCCCCTTAGTGCGGTGCGCCGGACCCGGCCGGATCTTAGAGGCGGACGATATTTTGCCGTCCCACGAGGGATGCGTGCTTTTTGGCGGGGGTCTGGTATCCCTTGAAGCCATGAAGAAAGCACAGGAGCTCAAGGTGTCCGGTCTCATCTCGGGTGGCATCAACCAGCGGGATGTCGTGAGGTTCTTGGGGAAGGAGGTGGCGGTAGGGCTGATCGTCGACGAAGGCTTGGACTTGACCGTGGTCGTCACCGGCGGGTTTGGTCCCATGCCCATGTCACCCCGGGCCTACCAACTCTTGTGCGATTTCGAGGGGGCGGCGGTCTCGGTGAGCGGGCGGACCCAGGTCCGGGCAGGGACGGTCCGGCCCGAAGTGCTCCTCCCCCTGGGGGAACGAGTCTCACCGGAACTTCCCGATGCGGACCTCCAGGTGGCTCCGGTCCGGGGGATGCTGGCGCCCGGGACTACAGTGCGGGTCATCCGCCGCTCTCACTTTGGCCAGTACGGCCAAGTGGTGGCGGTATCCTCCCGTCCCCAGGTCCTGGCGACGGAAGTCAGCCTGTACACCGTGGATGTGGAGCTGGCCAACGGCACCGTGATCACCGTGGCTGAAAGCAATCTAGAGACTGTGCTCTAGAGCCGTGGGTCAATGCGAGGTTGGCGAGATGCTCACGCCGTCACCATGAGAGTAGCGGCAAGGGTTCGGTGATGGGTGATGGGCGCTGGCGAGGTTCCCAGTGCACGATCCCTCAAGGAACGTGGCTGTAGCAAGGAGCGGACGCCCATGTTGGGGGTGGTACGGGTACTGGCCGCGCTCACCGTCGCATTGGGGGTCGTGGCCTACATCCAGGGCGGGTGGAGCCTGTGGTTCCAAGGTCTGGCGAACGCGGCCCGGACCCTGTACGGCGCCGCCGGTCTGCTGGTACTGGCCTTTGTCATCAGCGGCCTCATGGAGGTGCTGATCCCGCCGCCGGCCATACGTAAGTGGCTAGGCGGCAAGTCGGGGGTACGTGGCATCATGCTGGGTGGAGCCGCAGGAGCCCTCACCCCCGGCGGTCCCTACGTATACTATCCCATCTGCATGAACTTGTACCGGAACGGCGCGGGCACCGGTACCATCATGGCTTACCTGGCGGGCAAGGGGGTATGGGACCTAGCCCGGTTGCCCTTGGAGATCGGCTTTTTCGGGGGAAGGTTCACCGCCGTGCGCCTGGCAGTGACCGCATTGGTGCCGCTGGCTGCGGGCCTCTTGGGCAACTACCTCTTCGGAGGCCCGCCGGGCCGGGGCGCCGGAGGAGATACGCCATGAGGCAGACCATAGGCATGCTGGCGGTCATTGCCCTGGCCCTTAGCCTGGCAGCCCGGTGGCGCAACCCGGACCTGGCTACCCGGGGCTGGAAGACCGGCCTCCACTCCTTACGCCGCCAGCTCCCGCTCTTGGCCATCGCCTTTACCCTGGCCGGGTACCTGGAGGCCGTGCTTCCCCGGGACTTCATCCGCTCGTGGATGGGGGCGGGAGCGGGACTGAGCGGCATCCTCCTGGGCAGTGTGGCCGGTGGGCTGCTTCCCCTCGGCCCCTACATCGTGTTTCCGATGGGAGCAGCCCTGCAGGCGGGAGGGGCGGGCATCCCCACGCTCGTGGCGTTTGTGACCGGGTGGATGCTATGGGGCACCGGCAAGCTGGCCTTTGAGTTCGCCACCTTGGGCCCGGCCTTTACCTTACGCAGGATGGTGGTATATCTGGTGTTTCCACCCTTGGCGGGGATGCTAGCGTATCTCATCACGGGGCCTTGATCAGGGCCCCGGCAGCTTGATGGTGTGGATGGTGTACGCCAACTCCCGGATGTACCAGGGATAGGGGCGGCCGTCGCGGGCCAACCGGGCGGCCGCGGTGGTAAGGAAGTGGTAGGCGTCTTGGCGTTGCCCGACCAGCGCGGCGGCGTAGGCCACCACCGCCCAGGGATCCGAAGGAAGCACCAGCCCGTTGAGCAACGGGTACAGTTGCCCGTCGTGATCCGGGTACCGGCGTCCTGCCGGCAGACACCGGCGGCCCAGCTGGGCCGCCGCTCCGGAGATACTGCCCGCCGGCGGGGTCGTATGGCCGCTGTTCCAGCCCCTGCCTCACCCGGGCGGCGTGGCGGCCTGCCTGCTCCGTCGCTTCCGGCCACCCCCAGTGTCGCAAGAGCCATTGCCAGTCCCTCAGGCCCCGGTAGCTCTCGGCATCATCCCTCAGGTGCTTGGTGCGGTGCCGGGGTTTAGCCCACACCAGTTCATCCCGATCCTGCAGCCGGGCTATGGCCGAGGCCACCGTCTGGAGGGCGGGAAGGTACTCCCGGGCGAACTCATCATCACCGGTAACCGCCGCGTACCTGTGCACCAGCGAGAGGAACGTGGCTGCGTACGCATGGGCAGAGCCATAGTCCATGGTGGGTAAGAGCCCTGGGGCCGTCCGCTGGTAATCATGGATGGTGCCGTGAAGGCCCCAGCGGCCGGGAAGGTTCAAGTGGAAAACGTACCACAACCAGGTAGTCCCGCACCTGCCCGGCAGCGCAAGCTACGAGCACTTCGGCGGCTAGGTTGGCGAAGTACGGTCTAACCAGAAGGTGTTCGGGAGTCCGGGGCGATGGTACCCCCGGGTAGCTGGCCGGATTTCAGCCACGCTACTCCGGACTGGGCCAGGCTCCGAGTGAAGGCTGCGGCTCCACCGGCGATGCGGCGGCAGTGGGGGGTGTCGACACTTGCCTGTGAACGGGGGGTTGAGGCGCGCCGGCCAAAACGGCGAGAAGAAGCTCAACTATCAGGCAGCTCTAGGGTCGTGAGATGCGGCAGATCAGGCACCGCATCTTCGCTGAGTATAGGCAAAAGTCCTGCTACGCCCCGGTATATCCCATGGCTACCCGCAAAATTCCCTGGGCGGCCTCGTCCAACCGTTCCCCTGATGTAAGCCTTTCCACCCAACGTGCGGGCAGAGCGCCATACCCGTAGTACGCCCCCGCCAGGCCCCCGGTGACCGCCCCGGTGGTGTCGGCGTCGTCGCCCAGGTTCACTGCGGCTAAGATGGCGTCCTCAAGGCTCGGCTGGTGGAGAAAACACCAGACGCTGGCCACAAAGCAGTCTAGCACATACCCGGTGCCACGCAGCTCATCGTAGGTCAGGCCATCTACCGCTTCGAGACGTGCTCTCACCTGGGGTTCGACCCCGGGATGCTGTCTCCAACCGTGGGCTAATGCGGCTCGGTAGGCGGCCTTCCGGTCCGGCATGCCACCGACGCAGCATCCCACCATGGCGCAGTACACCACCGACAAAAACTGGCAGAGCTGGTCGGCATGGGTCATGGCCGTGAGCTCGGCCGCCCAGCGGTCACGCAATGCGGCTTGGCGGTGGTAGGCCAGGCCCACCGGAGAGATGCGCATGAGCCCCCCGTTGCCGGCGGCGCGAGGCCGGAAGCGTTCCTCAGTGAGGGATCCGGCCTTTTTCCAGCAGCCGGTGGCCAGGTAGAGAGAGAGGGCCGAACGGGTGAGATGTCCGATGTCCGGAGGGTTAGATCGGTACCACTGAACCAAACGCTTTGCCACCCCCGGGATGGGACTTCCGGGGTCCTCGGCGATGCCCAGGGCCATGGCCAGCATCAGCTCGGTATCATCGGTCCAGGCACCTGGCGGTAGGTTCATCCAGCCCCCTCCCGTAATATCGGTATGCTGGCCATACTTCCGTACCACCTCGGTCCTGGATGCAAATTCGAGCGTAGCCCCTAAGGCGTCTCCCGCAGCCAGTCCCCAGATGCTGCCGCGAATGGAGTCGCTGATCTCGTAGGCCACGGCTTGCCCCCTCCCCCCGCCGCGGGTTAGTTTCCCCTGGGGCAGTCCCACACCGGGTGCGGCCCGAATCCAAATGCCGGCGAGCCATGCAGGAAGGTAACTGCCCGCCCGTGCCGGCACTGGCTGGCTTCCTCACTCATCGCCAGTGTTCCTTCTCTTCCGTAGTGTGATTGCGCACACCCTCTTTAGCATCGGCGCCGGGGCATGTGACCGGTGCAGCTCCAACGCTCCTCCGGAAAAGCTTCCTCCGGGCTGTAGGGAGAAGCGCGCGGTTGCGTAATGGGCTGCAGAAGCGGCAAGGGGCCTATGCATCGCTCAGACTCCGGAAGGTGCCGGGAGCTGTGGCGCTTCCTGGAACATGCGCAGGTCACCCAGGTAAGTCGAGGTAGAAAGGAGCTGGCCTACCGGTTAGACTCAACCTTGCTGCCCGGGCGGAATCCCTCCAGCCCTCCGGGAGTGACGCGCACGCGCCGGCAGCAAAGACATGGCGCCTCTTCTGTATGCGGGAGGAGTCACTGCGAAAGCATGCCGGGTCACTCTACGCGTGCAGACCATTTGGCCACAAACCTTCCTGCTCTAGTGGCTACCTTAGCTGCTCTTTCGCATGCCCGGTAACGGGCGGAAGAGTTACGCAGGAAAAACGGCCACGGCAACAGAAACTGGTCGGGAGGTCGAGCTTGGGGAGGTGGCCAGCGATGTCATGGAAGGAAGCTCTGATCGGCCGGGCGTTGGCATCCGACGCCGGTTACGAGTTCTTACGCTACCAGTGCGAGGAGATCGGACCCCGCATGGCCGGGACCGCAGCCGAAATCAGGGCCCGGGACTGGATTTGCCAGCAGTTGCAGGGCATGGACTACCAGGTCACCTTGGAGCCCTTTGCGTACCCCCAGTGGGTGCCGGGCGAGGTCGGCTTGGAGGTGCTCACGCCGGTGCGTCGCCGGATCCCCTGCCTGCCCCTGGGTTGGGCCGGGCCGGGGGAAGCCACGTCTTCGATGGTATCGGCAGGTTACGGTCTGCGCAGCGACTTTGGCGCCGCCAGCGTCGCCCGGCAGATCGTCTTGGTGAAGAACGGAGCCCCCGCCGGGCAACGGGCCATCCACCGGTCGGAGAAATATGCACTGGCCCAGTCGGGAGGCGCAGCGGCCTTGGTGCTCATGCGCGAACACCCGCTGGGAGTGGTGGGTATCGGGTCGGTTGGGCTCAGCGGGCAGCTGGGATGCATCCCCGCCGTATCAGTCAGCTTCGAGGACGGTAGTTTCCTCGCCCGTTGCCTGGAGAGAGGCCCGGTAACGGCCACGGTGAAGATGGCCAGTGCCTCGCGCCCGGGTACCTCCTGGAACCTGCGGGCCACTCTGCCCGGTGCAGCGCTGGCTCACGAGAAGGTGGTAATCTGCGCCCACTACGATAGTTGGTACATCTGCCCGGGCGCCCACGACAATGCCAACGGGGTGGCGGTCATGCTGGATCTTGCCCGTATCCTGCGGGGTTTTCCGGGTGCGCGTTCCTTCGAGTTTCTGGCCCTGGGTGTTGAGGAGTTGGGCCTGTTCGGCTCCTACCATCACGCCGCCGCCCACCGGGACGAGCTGGCTTCCGTTGCCGGCGTGCTGAACCTGGACAGCTTATGCTGTTACCAGGGCGACAAGCTACTGCTCTGCAACGGCCATCCCGCCCTGGCCGAGTTCAGCCGCCGGTTGCTCTCGGACCTGCTTCCCGACGTCAATGTCAACACCCGCATCAACTGCTACAGCGACCACTTCCCCTTCTTTCTGCAAGGCGTGCCCGCTATGCACTTTCTTGCCTGGGGCCGGGACTTCTACTCAGCGTACAACCACACCGCCTACGACACGCTGGATAAGGTGACTCCCCACAACATCCGTGAAGCCACCCTCTGGGCGGGCCTGGTAGCCATGGAGCTGGCCCAGCGTCCCGACTTGCCGTTCGGTCACCTGACCCCCGATGAAGTCAAGCGGGCCATCGATGCCCAGGAGCTTCGCTCAGGCTTGGAGTTGGCAGGACGCTATCCCCAATGAGGAGGGAGCCCATGTTTGACCTCATCATCCAAGGTGCCCGGGTGGTGGACGGCACCGGTAACCCGTGGTATTACGCGGATGTGGGCGTGCGGGATGGTATCATCGCCGCCCTCGGCCGCCTGCCGGGAGATGCCGCCGCCGCCCTGGTGTACGGGAACGGCCTGGTAGTGTCACCCGGCTTCATCGATATCCACTCCCATGCCGATACTGACGTCATGGTAAACCCGCGGGCGGAAAGCGCCATCCGCCAGGGTGTGACCACCCTGGTAACGGGCAACTGCGGCTTCTCGGCGGCGCCTATCACTGCGGAGAAGCGGGAAGAGCTCAAGGCCGGGGACCTGTTGCGCGATTTGGAGATCTCTTGGCTCACCATGGCGGAGTATCTTGTGGCCCTGGAAAGATGCCGGCCCAGCGTGAACCTGGTACCGCTGGTGGGGCACGGTACCTTGCGCAACGTGGCCATGGGCTATGAACAACGCCCTCCTACCCCGGCAGAGTCCCAGAAGATGGCGGCGCACCTGTCCCAGGCCATGGCGGAAGGGGCCTGGGGCCTTTCTAGCGGTCTCATCTACCCCCCCGGCTGCTATGCCGACACCCCAGAGCTTGTCGAGCTGGCCCGGGTCACCGCCGGCTACGGCGGCATCTACGCCAGCCACATCCGGGGTGAGAACGACACGCTCCTGGATGCCGTGGTCGAGGCCATCACCATTGGCGAGCAGGCCGGTCTTCCCGTGCAGATCGCCCATTTCAAAGCCATGGGCCGCCACATGTGGGGCAAGTCCAGAGAAAGCCTGGGCCTCGTGGACCGGGCACGAGCGGGCGGCCTGGAGGTAACGTGCGACCAGTATCCCTACGAGGCATCGGCCACCGGCTTGGCAGCTTTCCTACCACCCTGGACCCAGCAGGGTGGGAATGAGGGCCTGTTCGAACGCTTGCGCCGCCCCGACACGCGGCTGCAGATCACCGCCGACCTACTCAACGGCGTACCCGGCTGGGTGAGCCTGCACAAGGGGGTGGGTTGGGCCAACGTGGTGATCACCTCATCGCCCAGCAACCGCTTTGATGGCCAAACCGTCAGCGCCATCGCCGCCTCCCGGCAGCAAGATGATTTTGAGTGCGTCTACGACCTCCTGCTGGAGGAAGGCAACCGGGTGGGTGTGGTGTATTTTACCATATCTCCAGAGGACATCATCAGGATCATGCAGCACCCGGCGGTGATGATCGGTTCCGACTCCGGAGCCCTCGCCCCCTACGGTCCCCTTTCCCGGGGGAAGCCCCATCCTCGAACCTACGGGACTTTCGCCCGGGTGCTGGGCAAATACGTACGTGAGGGCGTGTTGTCCTTGGAGCGGGCGGTGAGCAAGATGACCTCCCTGCCGGCGCAGAAGCTGGGCCTGCATGACCGCGGGCTGATCAGGCCCGGCTTTGCCGCCGATCTGGTGCTCTTCTCACCGGAGGCCATCAACGACACTGCCACCTACGCTGAGCCTCACGCGTACCCCACCGGGGTGCAGGCAGTGGTGGTCAACGGAGTGCTCAGCGTGGAAGACGGCGAGCACGCCGGCGCCGGGGCCGGGAGAGTACTACGCCGCCCGGCCTAGCCGGACGGCTTGAGTCGCTTCGGCCGGGCAAAGCAGAAGCCGCTCCTTGGCGAGCGGCTTCTGCCCTAGCCGGCGGCCGACCTCCGGCGCCGGTTCACCCTTCCCTTCACTTCCCCTGAAACTGGGCCGGTCGCTTTCCGAGATAGGCGGCCATACCTTCTTTCTGGTCGGTGGTGTCAAAAAGCGCGGCAAACTTCCCGGCCTCGGCTGCGCTCCCGGCCTCCAGACTGAGATCGAGCCCCGCATCGATGGCGCGTTTGGCGGCGATAATGGCCAACGGGCCCTTGGCCGCGAGCTTGCGCGCCAGCTCCCGGGTCCGTTCCAGCAGCTGGTCGGGAGGTACCACCAGGTCCACCAGGCCCATGCGCTCGGCCGCTGCCGCGTCGATGATATCTCCGGTAAGGGTCAAGAGCTTGGCGCGCCCGGGTCCCACCAGCCGTGGCAGGCGCTGCGTGCCGGCAAACCCCGGGATCACCCCAAGGTTCACCTCTGGCTGGCCCAACCGGGCCTTCTCCGAGGCCACCCGGATGTCGCAGGCCATGGCCAGCTCGCATCCGCCGCCCAGAGCGAACCCGTTGATGGCGGCGATGGACACCAGCGAGCTCTGGGCGATCTGAGAGAAGGCAGCTTGACCGGCCTCTGCGAATCGGTGGGCCTCTTTCGCGTCCATGTCTTTCATCTCATGGATGTCGGCACCGGCCACGAAGGCCCGGTCCCCGGCCCCGGTGATGATGACCACCCGCACCTTCGCTTCCTGGAGGTCGGCGATGACGCGCCGCAACTCATCCAGCACCTGCCGGTTGAGGGCGTTGAGCACCTGGGGCCGGTTGATGGTCACCGTCGCCCAAGGACCCTCATGTTCCACAAGAAGATGAGCGTAGGACATGACTTCCCTCCCCATCTCAGTACTGGTAAAAGCCGCGCCCGGTTTTCCTGCCGAGCTGTCCAGCCTTGACCAGGCGTCGGAGCAATGGGCACGGACGGTACTTGGAGTCGCCAAAACCTGTGTGTAGGACTTCCATAATGGCCAGGCAGGTGTCCAGGCCAATGAGGTCGGCCAGCGCCAGCGGTCCCATGGGGTGGTTCATGCCGAGTTTCATCACGGTATCGATGTCTTCGGCCGATGCTACCCCTTCCATCAGGCAGAAGGCAGCCTCATTGATCATGGGCATGAGCAGGCGGTTGGCCACAAAGCCCGGGTAGTCGCGTACGGTTACCGGAGTTTTGCCCAGGGCCTGGGCCAAGGCGAAGATGGCAGCGTGCGTCTGGTCGGAAGTGGCCTGGCCCCGGATGATCTCCACCAGCTGCATGAGCGGAACCGGGTTCATAAAGTGCATGCCGATAAAGCGATCCGGACGGGTAGTGGCCGCCGCCAGTTCCGTGATGGAGATCGAGGAAGTGTTGGTCGCCAGGATGGTACCGGGAGAGCAGAGCCGGTCCATTTCCCCCAAGAGGGTCTTCTTCACACCGGCATCCTCCACCACTGCCTCTATGACCACCTGAGCGCCGCTGGCCGCGCTCAAAGCGGTCACGCCTTCAATGCGTCCAAGGGTGGCGTCCCGCTCCTCCGGGCTCATCCGGCCCTTCTCCACTGCCCGGCCGAGCAGGCGCGCCACGCTTCCCTTCCCGCGCTGGACCAGCTCCGCCGACAGGTCCTGGAGCAACACCCGGTATCCTGCCTGTGCTGCCACCTGGGCGATGCCGGACCCCATCTGCCCGGCCCCCACCACCATGATGCATGCAATGTCCACGCGGAACCCTCCTTACTCGACCCGCACTACCGTGGCCTCTCCTTGGCCTCCGCCGGAGCAGATGGCGGCCACTCCGTACCGGAGGCCGCGGCGCCTCAGCTCGTAGATCAGCGTCATTAGGATGCGGCCGCCGCTGGCGCCGATGGGATGCCCCAACGCGATGGCACCGCCGTTCACGTTCACCCGGTCAGGATCTAGCCCGGCCAGCTGGATGCTGGTCAGGGCCACGGTGGCAAAAGCTTCGTTGATCTCTACCAGATCCATATCGCCGAAGCTTAGCCCCGCCTTCTTCATGGCCTTCTGTGCCGATAGGGCCGGTACCGTTCCCAGGTCTTCGGCCTCCGACGAGACCATGCCCTGGGATACAATGGTCGCCAACGGCCTTACTCCCAGCTCTTCGGCTTTCGCCCGGGACATGAGGACCAGAGCGCACGCACCGTCATTGATGCTGGGAGCATTCCCGGCGGTGACGGTCCCGGCCGGGTCGAAGGCGGGCCGTAACGCCGCCAGCTTCTCCGGACTAGTGTCGCGCCGGGGCCCTTCGTCCACGGAGACTCTTACAGGCGGCCCCTTGCGCTGGGCGATCTCCACCGGCACCAACTCTGGGTCGAAATACCCGGCGTCGATGGCCGCGATGGCCAGGCGGTGACTGCGGTAGGCCCAAGCATCTTGTTGCTCCCGGCTGAAGCCAAACTTGCGGCCCATGGCGTTCCCGTGGTTACCCATGTGCGCGTTCTTGACCGGACACCACAACCCATCGTGAACCGTGGCGTCGAGCACGGTGGAGTGGCCCAGGCGGTAGCCGAACCGCCCGCCGGTCAGAAGGTACGGTCCCTGGCTCATGTTCTCCATGCCGCCGGCTACGACGATGTGAGCATCCTGGGCCCGGATCAGGGCGTCGGCCAAGTTGACCGCGCGCAGACTGGAGGCGCAGACCTTGTTGATGGTATCGGAAGGGACTTCCAGAGGTAAGCCCGCAGCCAACGTGGCCTGGCGGGAGGGCACTTGGCCGGCGCCGGCCTGGACCACCATGCCCATGCATACCTGTTCTACGGAGGCAGGCGGGATCCCGGCCCGCTTCACCGCCTCGGCAATGACCAGACCGCCCAGTTTGGCGGCGGGTATGTCTTTGAGGGCCCCGCCGAATCCACCGAACGGCGTCCGGCAGGCACTGACGATCACTGTCTCACTCATAGTAGGAACCTGGTACTTGGAGGCCCGCCATGCCCGGCTCAAGTCAGGCACGGCAGGCCCGGCCTCCCATGACCAGGCTATCGCTCCTTTCAGATGGGATGGCCTATGTGGGAACGCCGGCGTCTTCCATCCGCCGGTCCCGGGGATCCCCGGACGCAAAGGCAGGTGTACGACGGCGACGGGAATCGTTGGTTCTTGGGTCCGCCACTCCCATGACGCTGCCTACCCGCGGTAGCCCACTACGGCCCGACGAGGTCGCCTGCTCAAGCACGATCGGTCTTCAGCTACAGTCGGCTTACTCATGTTGGGACTGCCATCCACTGTGGCCCGGTGCCCGGTCCCGCGCTACCTGGGCCCTGGCGCTACAGCCTGCACCGGCGTGTTCTTCGCTGCCGTGGCGACGGCCGGACCAATCCACCGAGGGTTGCGCCACTCGCCCGGGCCCGGCCTCCTGGAGACGGTCTTGGCCGAGACGTCCGGTGGCGCGGGAGCTACCGGCGTTTGGCGCCGCCATCCTTCCGGCCATGCTCACCTCCTATTCGGTCAAGCGTTTCCCGTACAGATGCGATGGGGGTGGGTGTAGATGTTGAAGCGGTCACCCCGGCAGAACCCTACCAGTGTGATACCGGCTTCGGCTGCCAACGCCACCGCGCGTTCGGTGGGAGCGGAGCGAGACAGTACCACGGGAACGGCCAGGCGCGAGGCCTTGATGAGCATATCCGAGCTCACCCTCCCGCTGACCGTGAGCACCTCCAACTGTCCCACTTGCCCGCCCAACAATGCATAACCTGCGACCTTATCGACAGCGTTGTGGCGGCCAATGTCCTCACGCACCACCGCAAAGTGGCGCTGGCCCTGGCATGTGGCCGCAGCTACATGGGTGCCACCGGTGGTTCTGAAGATCGGGCAGTCCAGCTGCAAAAGCCGTGCCAGCTCCGTCAGGTGCTGCCTGTGAACCCTACCCTCTGCCGGCACTCTGGACGGACGGGAGGGCAAGGGTACGGGCCTGCCCCCGCACCCGGTCCAAGTGGCTTCGGTACGGAAGAGGCGACCGGGATCCGGGTCTTGGGTCTCCACATCTGCCTCACCTGGGCCGATGCTCAGCCGCTCTATCTGCCCCACGCCGTCGATGAACCCAGCCGTCAGCAAAAAACCTACCACCAGCTCTTCCAAGTGTTGAGGGGTACACAACAGGGTGGCCAGGCGCCGGCCGTGCCAGCGGATGGTCAGTTCATGTTCGGCGACCACCAGGTCCCGGATCTCTTCCACTGCGGCACCCCGGACGGCGCGGAGGCCGGTGACCACCACGGCTTCCCCGCTCACGGACTCTCCTGCCCCGCGATGCGGGCACGCCGGCCCAACCTGAGCCCCGACCGGCGAAAACCGCCGGCAAGGAGGAAGCCGGTATGACCAGCTGTTGCCGGGAACCCATTGCACGCCCGCTGCCTAACCGGCGATGGCACGGTTGTCCAGTCCTCTCTGGTGGTCTCGGGCACCTGGTGCCGGCGGCCTGGACCAGGACCACCGCCCATAGATCGACCAGGCCCGGACGCCCCCGGCTTGGAGCGGGGACGGGGGGTGGGCACCACGACAAGTATTTGCCGGCCGCCTTGGCTTTTCCTGCCCACTCCGAGGTGCCCAAGCCCTGAGGCGAGCAGGTGTGCTAGACCTTCCTACTCCGTAGAGCCGCTCCAGGCGACGGGCGCCTACATGGTCCAGCGGGATAGCAGGCATTGAGGCAAGTCCGCTTGTTTGCCGTCATCCGGCGGTATGCTATAATGGAGGAGGGCCGATCTCGCAAAGAAAGGGGGAAGGACCCGTGGCCAAGAAGCTGTACCGGTCGCGCAGGGTCCGTCAGGTATCGGGAGTGTGCGGGGGCCTTGCCGAGTATTTCGGCATTGACGAGACACTGGTGCGCCTGGGGGTGGCCTTTGCCACCATCGCCACAGGAGTAGTGCCTGGCATCCTGGTGTACCTCGCTGCTGTGATCATCGTGCCGGAAGCGCCGGCTTCCTAGACGGTACGCTACGAGCCGGGCAGCGGCCGGTCCGCCCGCGGGCAGGAGGGTGCTTGTAGCCAGAGCGTCATGGTCCGTTGCCAGACCGAGGGCGTGGCTGGGGAGAGCAGGACAGCTCTGTCGGTATGCCACAACCCCGCAGCGGGTTTTCCGCCTTCGTTGACAACCATGGGGGCCCATGCCATAATGGGCCCGGAGAGACCCATCAAGTCTAAGGGAGGCGCGGGAAGGACCATGGCAAAGGTCGGGCTGGTCTACAACCTGGCCAGGAACGAGCAGCCGGAGGAAGGTGAGCCTCCAGACGCCAACGCGGAATACGACAGTGAAAGTACCGTAATGGCCGTGGGCGAAGCCCTCCGTCGTGGGGGCCATGATGTGGTGTTCATTGAAGGCGACGACTACTGCTACGGTCGGTTGGTCCGCGCCGGGTTGGACTTGGTCTTCAATATGGCCGAGGGGCTCAGGGGAGAGAGCCGTGAATCCCACGTGCCGGCCATCCTGGAAATGCTCGGCATCCCTTACACTGGTTCCGGCGTGCTGACCATGGCCATGTGCCTGAACAAGGCGGTCGCCAAGAAGATCCTGGCCTACCACGGCATACCCACGGCCAAGTTCACTCTGCTTCGACCGGACGTGCCCCTGGACACCGGCACCCTGCAGTTCCCACTGTTTGTCAAGCCCCTCCACGAGGGGTCGAGCATGGGTGTATCCTCGGCTTCCGTGATCGCCAGCTGTGATGACCTGCGCCGGCAAGTGGATTACCTGGGCCGGACCTACCGCCAGGATGTGCTGGTGGAAGAATTTCTTGCCGGCCGCGAATTCACCGTTGCGGTGCTGGGCAATGAAGCACCACGGGCCTTCCCGCCCATGGAGATACTGTTCCACCAATGCCCGGACGACCACGGTGCCGTGTATTCCCGCCGATTCAAGGCAGAGTGGTCGGACGAGGTCTTCTACTGCTGCCCCGCCCAACTGGACCCCGAGCTGGACCAGGCCGTTAGGAAGACGGCGCTAGACGCCTACCAGGCGCTAGACTGCCGCGAGGTGGCCCGAATCGACATTAGGCTCGACCGTGACGGCATGCCCCATGTCATGGAGATCAACCCGCTACCGGGGATGGCCCCCGGGTTTTCGGACCTCCCGCGCATCCTGAATGCGTCCGGGGTAGGCTATGATGAACTGGTCAACGGCATTGTGGATATGGCCCTCTGCCGGTGCGGCCTGGAGCATTTGCGTGTTCCGTCGGCAGGTCAGAGTATCGCTTGAGCTGGTCTTTGGCACCGGGCCCCTCAGGGGGCCCGTTTTGCTGCCGTAATTTACATAAAGGTAGAGAGGTGACGACATCGAACCCCAGTGGCCAGAACACTCGCCTCAGCTGGGGTTGATAGCTGATAGACCTGCCGGCAATGCCGCCCGGCGGGCGCATCGTTGTCGAGCATCGAGGCCGTCTGGCCTGTTCTGGAGTGGAGCAGACCGAGTCCGCCTTGGTCGCCGCGGGATGGCAGCTGGTGGTGGTCGAAGCGGGTGAGCAGAGACTCGAGCTGGTACCGGACTTCGTAGACACAGTGACTGCGATGTGCGCACGCAGGTAGCTGTGAGCGGAGGGCGGCCAAGCAGCGAACCAAGCGAGCGCCGGCCGCCGCAGAGGAGGAGCCCGGTGAAGCTCGTGTATGGAGTTGAGATTCAACCGACCCAATGGCAGGCACTCTTGCGGGATGCCGGTAACGCACGCTGGGCCTATAGTGGGGGCCTTCAACGGAAGCTGGAGGCTTGGGAAACGCGCCAGGCCGCCTTGGCAGTGGGAGCAAGGCCGGAGGCTGCGCTCCGGATAGCTACAGCTAGTGACCTGCATCGGGAACTGCATCTACTCAAGAAGAAACCCCCAGAGCCCGGCGGCGTGCCCTGGATGCACCCGGCGTCCAAGGGTGCTCCCCAAGCCGTCCGGAGCACGCCTGACTCTACTTCTGACGGTGGTTTCCGGCAGGTGCGGGCGGGGGAAACGCCGGGGTTCCCGCGTTTTACGGCTCGTCACCGGGGTAGCGGGGGCTTCACGAGCTCCATGCGGGCAGTGGCTGGCGAGAGTTTCGCCGCCGGGCGAGGGTGTATGGGTGCGAGGTCGTGGCCAGCGACCCGGCTTAGGCTAGCCGGCGGTGCGCCACCCATGGGCACGTCGCTGCAGACAGGCGGCTGTCGCAGTCGGTATTGCGGTGTTGGTCCTGCCGGCATGGGGCGAAGCCCGACTTCAATGCAGGCCGTCAACATCTTGGTGGCCATGAGTTACCCGGAGACCTTAGACGCCTGCGGAGCGGATGTACGATGCTCAGGGCAATCTGCCATGAAGCAGGAATCGGCGGTAGCATCATGATTGCTTACCGTTTGGAGCAACGGTAGACTATGGCCGGTGGGACACAGCTGGAGTATGGGCGTGGGGTGAAGGTCCGCTTGCGATCGCTCCACGCCGGCGACCTCGATGCGTTGAGGCGATGGGATGACGATGAAGAGATCGTGCCGTGGGCGGGGAAGAAGTTCGCTACTCCCACGGCCGGCGCCGCCTGGCTGCGGGCGGTTCTGCGGGAACGCCGGCGGTGGGCCCTGGCGGTGACGACTACTGGCGGGCAGCTCATCGGCCAAGTCGAGCTGGACAACATCACCTGGCGAAACGGCAGCGCCGAGCTGAAAGTTTGCATAGGGGAGAAGAGTTTCTGGGACCAGGGTTACGGGACCGACGCAGTGCTTACCTTTTTCGAGTACGTGACCGCCCGCAGCAAACTGCATTACATCTACCTGCGCGTCAAAAGGAACAACCTCCGGGCCGTCGAGTGTTACCGGAAGTGCGGCTTCAAGGAAGAACCCATCCTGCGGGCCGGGCATCGCGACCACCAGGGGCTTGCCGACTTGGTGCTCATGGTCTGGCATCAGGGCGCGGTCTGAGCTCGGTCCCGTGCGCTTGACCAGATTGAGCAAGCGGCTGTAGTGATATGGCACCGCCGGCCGTCAGTATGGCGTGTCGACGGCCATGGAACGCACCGAGGGGTTGACGGGGAGTCAATCGCCTCTGCCTTGTAACCGGCCAACCAGGAACACCAGCTCACACACCCCGTCGTCCGGTCCCCGGTGCTGCTACTGTGCGGGCTAGGTGTGCTGCGTGCTAACATCGATCAGCGGGTGTGTGCACTCTATAGCCGTGGCGGTGATTCTCCTCTGCTGTGCCGCCTGGAGAACCACCCATGGGAGCAAGCCGGATGCTGGTCAGCAGGTCGCTTTCAGTGGCCACGCTCGTCCCTGCGAGGGGTTCGGCAAACCCAACGAGCGGGCCCCTTCATTTGACGCCTAGTAGAGCGTTCAGTAAATACGGTTGCAGTAACTATACCATGACCTCCTCGAGCTTGTATTTCCATTTGAACACCACCGGAGCAGCATTGACCTCGTTGAGATAGCTCTCGATCCTTTGTGCTAACTCGGTTTTGGACGTGACCCGGAGAGAACGGAGGAAGGCCCGGGTCATTTTGCTGAAGAAGATCTCGATGAGGTTAAGCCACGACCCATGTTGGGGTGTGTAGATGAATTCGAACCGGTTGGGTTTACCTTT
>DMHJ01000233.1 GCA_003449495.1 Clostridiales bacterium UBA8153 | reverse complement strand
TGGTCGGCCAGCACCCCGGCCAGCTGGTGCAGCTCGGCGAGGATGAGGCCGGCCGCCCGGCGCATGAGCCAGGAGAGGGCGGTGTCCACCACATCGTACGAGGTAAGCCCGTAGTGGAGGTAGCGACCGGCCTCCCCGGCCGTCTCCGCCACCGCGGTGACAAAGGCGATGACGTCGTGTTTCACTTCGGCCTCAATGGCTTCGATGCGGCCGACGTCCACCCGGCAGCGTTCCCTCAACCCGGTCACCGCCGCCTCGGGTATTACGCCCAGCCGGGCCCAGGCCTCGCACGAGAGCAGTTCCACTTCCAGCCAGGCCTGGTAGCGGTTCTCTTCACTCCACAACGCTTTCATCTCGGGCGTGGTGTACCGGGGGATCACTTGCTCTCCTCCTTGCGGGCATCCAGGTAGGCGCGGTAGCCCAGCGCTTCCAGCCGGCGGGCCTTGGCGTATACGCCGGCGTTCTGGCGGGCCCGGAATTCCTCCAGCCGCGCGGCCACCTCCGCATCGTGGGAAGCGATAATGGCGACGGCCAAAAGCCCGGCGTTGCGGGCGTTGCCGATGCCCACCGTGGCCACCGGGACGCCGGTGGGCATCTGGACGATGGAGTGCAGGGCGTCCACACCGCTGAGGGTGCCCAAGGCCAGCGGCACCCCAATCACCGGCAACGAGGTGGCGGCGGCCATCATCCCGGGCAGGTGGGCGGCCATGGCCGCCCCGGCGATAATGATCTCCAATCCCCTCTGGCGCGCCGATGTCCCATACTCCAGCACACGCTCGGGCGTACGGTGCGCGGAACAGATGGTCAGCTCGAAGCTGATGCCCAGCTCCTCCAGGGCCTGGGCCGCTCCCTGCATTACCGGAAGGTCCGAGTCGGAACCCATGACAATGCCCACGCGCGGCTTGGACATGACCTTCATCGCCCTCCCTCGGGCCGGAGACCACCCGGCTCCGCCCCTCGCTACTGCAGCAGACCTGGGAACAAGTGCACCAGGGACGCCAGCGCTATGGCATACACTAAGGGGTGGACTTCTTTGCCGCGGCCGGCGGCCAGCTTGACCATGGCGCACAGCACAAACCCCACGGCGATGCCGTTGGAGATGGAGAAGGTGAAAGGCATGATCACCATGGTCATAAAGGCGGGTAACGCTTCGGTGAAATCTTCGAAATTGATGCCGGCGACGGCTCCCATCATGAGAATGCCCACGATGATCAGGGCGGGAGCCGTGGCGGCGGCGGGGACCATGAGGGCCACCGGACTGAAGATGAGGCTTACCAGGAACAAGACTCCTACCGTCACGGCGGTGAGGCCGGTGCGTCCACCCTCGGCGATGCCCGAGGCCGACTCGATGTACGTAGTCACCGTGCTGGTGCCCACGGCGGCGCCGAACATGGTGCCTACCGCGTCCACCGCCATGGCGGCTTTGATACCAGGCAGCCGGCCGCGGGCATCCAGCATGCCGGCCCGGGTGGCGGTGCCCATGAGAGTGCCGACGGTGTCAAAGACGTCCACAAACAAGAACGCGAAGATGACCATGAACCCCAGCCCCAGCGCCCCGCCAATATCCAGCTTGAAGAGCACCGGGGCCAAAGAAGCGGGAGGCCCCACCAGGCTGCCGCCCACCCGGGTTACGCCCAGGGGGATGCCGATGACCGTGGTGAGCAGGATGCCCATGAGCATGGCGCCGCGGACCTTCACCAGCCGGAACACCAGGAGGACGCAGGTGATCACCAGGCCGATCACGGCCAGCCGGGGCTCGGGCGCGGTAAGGTCCCCCAGCTCCACCAGGGTGGGGGCGAACGCCGTGACGATACCCGCGTTCTTCATGCCGATCAGGGCGATGAACAAGCCGATGCCCACGGCCACCGCCCGCTTGAGGCTCTCCGGCATGGCGGCGTCGATGTGGGTAATGGCTCCGGTAACCGACAACAGCACAAAGGCGATTCCCGAGATGAACACCGCGCCCAGCGCCACTTCCCAGCCGGCCATGGCCGAGACATAGTAGGCGAAGAAGGCGTTCAGACCCATGCCGCTGGCCAGGGCGAAAGGGTGCTTCGCCCAGATGCCCATGAGGATGGTGGAGAAAGCGGCCGCCAGGATAGTGGCGGTGGTCACCGCCCCCCGGTCCATGCCGGCGTTGGAGAGAATGAGCGGGTTGACGAAGATGATGTAAGCCATGGTGACAAACGTGGTCAGACCGGCCAGTACCTCAGTGCGGATGCTGGTATGGTGCGCCTTTAGCCCGAAGCTGCGTTCCAGCACAGACTTTTCTCCCCCATGGCCACTGCTTCCCGGCCGGCCATTGGCCATCCGGCAGGGTTCGCCTCTATACTAGCAGAGGGGTTTGGGCCTGTCAACCAAAAAAGACGAATATTCGCCCGCCCCGGGTGTTTAACATTCGCTATATCGCCCAGCCCGGCCGTCCCTGACCCCCGTTGCTCCCCCCGGTAAGGGTTAATTCCGAACTTAACGTGATACCATGGAACGTGGGGGCGTGCGCCGGAGGGGTTGGTCGCCGGTCGCGACGGTGTCACCGTCCCCCCGCGGCATCCGGCCCGGGATGCAGCCATCATGGACATGAACAGAAGCCCCGCAGCTCCTCGTGACGCCGCCTCCGGCCGGCGTAGCCAGGTACCCGGCAGCTGCCGGGCACTGCTACGGCCGGACGGGCGCAGGCGGCCCGGCTGCATCCGAGAACAACCGGTACAGTCCATCGAACACGACCAGGCCGTGGCGGATGGCGACATGGTCATCCCCGGCCGTGCGGCTGATGCCGCGGCACACCGCCTCCAGCCCGGCCGACTCGGGGTGGTCGAAGAAGTTGCCCGGGACGTCGGCCCCGGTGATGATCTCGCTGAGCCGGTCCAGCGCCGGATCCCGGAGCCCGTATTCCCGCAGGATGGTGGAGAAGGTACAGCGCCCGCGCCGGTGGGTGAGGCGGGCTCCCGGAATGTCGAAAGCCTCGGCATCGCCGGGCGGGGGTTGGCCGTATTCCACAAACAGAAATTCGGCGGCCGGATCGATGTACCGCAGTATCAGCCACGCGCAGGCCATCCGGTCTATACCTACGCGCTGCCAAGTTGCCCAGCGCACGGGCCATCCTCCTCCCTACTCAGGCGGTGCATCCTTTCGGTAAGGGCCACCAGCTCCCGGTGGATTTGGGGGGACTCTTCGACCGGGAAAAACTCCGTCTGGCGCGCCGCCGCATAGAGGCGCCAGGCCTCGCGCAAAAGTTCACCGGGGGAAAATTCGCCCGGTGCGAGGGCGGCACATGCCCGGTCGAGCCGCTCCCGCACCTTGGCGTAGGTCTCCCGGGACTGGCGGCGGAACAGGCCCACCGCCCTGGCTTGCTGCGCGCCGGCCAAAAAACCGGCCTCCGCCAGGTAGCTGACGCCCCCCAGCTCGCTAACCTCGGCGGCCAGCCATTGCAGCTGCTCGCGGGTACGCTCGTTCAACGGCAGCAGGCACACTCCATCCTGTAGGTACACCGCGCCGATCCGCTTGATCCGTCGCCAGAGATGTACCCGCTGGGTGCTCCGGCGCGCACCAAGCCGGTACACCAGTATCAGCCAGTCCATCGCGACTCCTCCAGCGCCTGCATGGTAGCGAACCACCCGTCCTCCCGGGCCAGTTGCTCCGGCGAACCGTCCTGAACGATGGTGCCTCCGGCCATCACCAGTACGCGCCGGGCGCCCAGAACCCCGCTCAGGCGGTGCGAGACCGTGATGGTGGTGCGACTCCCGCCCTGCGAACCCAGGGCCGCGAAGAGGCGCCGTTCAGTCTCGGCGTCCACGCCGGCAGCCGGCTCATCCAACAGCAGGACCGGCGGCCGGCAGACCAAGGCCCGGGCCAAGGAGAGCAGCTGTTCCTCACCCTGGGACAGCCGGGTGCCTCCCGGTCCGATCGGGGTGTCCAGCCCCTGCGGCAGTCGTGCGATCAAACCATCCAGCCCCACCAGGGACAGCGCCTCCTCCGCCTCCCGGCGGGTCACCCGGGCATCGCCCAGCGTTATGTTCTCCACGATGCTGCCCTCGAACACCTGGGGAACCTGGGGCACCACGCCGAGCAGCCGGCGGCGGTCGGCCGGCGCCAGGCCGCGCGGGTCGACCCCATCGATGGTCACCTCCCCGCTCCACGGCGCATAGGTCCCGGAGAGCAGGCCGAGCAGCGAGGTTTTACCGGCGCCGGTGCGTCCCACCATGGCCACGCTCTCTCCCGGAACTATGCTCACCGATACTCCATCTACCACCTTCTGCCCCGGATGATAGCCAAAAGCCAGGTCACGCACTTCCACCCGCCCGGGGTGAGGGCCGCGCAGCTCCGCCACCTCCGGCCGGGCCTCGGGCGGTATCCCCAGCAGCTCGTCGATGCGTTCCGCTCCCGCCAGCGCCTGTTGGATCACTTGAAAGTCGTCGCTCAAGGCAGTAAGCGGGCCGAACA
>DMHJ01000112.1:1983-3949 GCA_003449495.1 Clostridiales bacterium UBA8153 | reverse complement strand
CATGATCACGCCGATGCTGCCGGTCATGGTAGAGGGGTTGGCCACGATGGTGCTGGCCTGGGACGCCACCCAGTAGCCGCCGGAGGCGGCCACATCGGCCATGGATGCCACCACCGGTATGCGGGCTTTCAACCGGTTGACGGCCTCCCCCACCTCGTGGGCGGCCGCCGCCGACCCACCCGGGCTGTTGATTCTGATGACCACCGCCCGCACCGCCGGGTCGTCCAGGGCCATTTCCAGCTGGCGTACGACCCAGTCGGAGCTGGTGACACCCCCGAACATCCCGCCCGGGGCGCCGCCGGTGACGAAGGGACCTTCCAGGTGGAGGAGGCCGATGACGGGCTGCGCCCTCACCGCGGGCGCCAACCCGGCCGGCTGCAGCGACCAGACCAAAGCCGCCAGTACCAGCAGGACCAGGGCCAACATGAAAAGACGCCGTTTCTTCATAACGTCACACTCCTTCCGGTCGCGCGCTGCCTGCAGAAAGTGGACGCATAGGGGGTGGGGACGGGAGCGAAACTCCGGGTGGAACTGGGTGCCCACCTACCAGGGATGCCCGGACACCTCCCCGATCTCCACCGGCCCGGCCGGGGGGGATACCTGACGGCACCGGCCCCACCCGGCGCATAACCTCAACGTAACGGCTGTGCACTTCCCGGCCATGCCGGTGCCTTTCCCTCACCCCGGCGACCCCGTAGGCCCGGGCGGCGTGAACCTGGGGCGCCGGCCGGCACAGGCAGTTGCCCAAGCGCATGGTCCCGCCCAAGTTCACCGGCTGCTTCTGATCGGACATGAGGTCCGCCACCGGATGGGCCAGTGGGGGTCGCGCTCGGTGCCGCGGCCTCCTCCAACCCCAGCGCGCTGCGGGCAAGCTCTGCCACCATGCCTGGCAGTCCCAGGCAGCTGCCCCCACCGCCACCCGGGGTGCTCCGGACCGGGCCACCTGCCCAATGCGGGAGTTGATCCCGGCGGTGAGGTGGGGTACGACCGGGACGGTGCCGCCCAAAAACTCCCGGCGACGCTCGCGGGCGATTACGGTCTGGTAGATGTCGCCGCTGGTGACATTGTGCATGCGTCCCGGTTCCACGTCGGGAAAGCACCGGTAATGGCCGAGCTCCGGATCGGTCTTGCCGCCACCGGCAGTGAAGAAAACTTCCCCGTGCTGCAAAGGGTTCATGGTGCCGGCATCCACACGTTAACGTGGAGGTCAATCTGCATGGCCGTCACCGTCAAGTCGCGTGCGCGTAATGGCACGCCCAAAGAGGCGGTGATGCCCTTGCCCAGACCGGAAACCCCGCCACCGGTGACGAAGCTGAACTTGACCACGGAGGCTACCTCCCGTTAGCAACCAGGACCGGGTCTTCCGCACGGACCTATTGGTACTCGAGGACACAGACTTCCGTTGTTCCCGGTAACGTGGCGCGGTCGACCTCCAGGGTGGCTTGGGGATGGTGGCGGATGCCCTTGCGCACGCGGCTGAGAAAACGTTCCACGCCGTCCAAGGGAAAAGCCAAGGCGGCCGTCTTGTAGTGCATGGGGATGACCAGCCGGGGCTCCAGCTGCCTGGCCACTTCCACGGCGGCGAGAGCGTCGATGGTGTAGGTGCCGCCCACCGGTAGAAGCAGCACGTCCACCCGTCCCAGCTCCGCCCGCTGCTGCTGGTTAAGGACGTGACCCAGATCGCCCAGGTGGCAGATGCGGACCCCACCAAAGTCGGCGACGAAGGCCAGGTTACACCCGCGGCGCGCTCCCCCCAGGTCATCGTGGAAAGTGAGGACTCCCCGCACCGGGAAGGGACCGAAGTGCATATCCCCCCGCTCCCGGTAGATGACCGGGTCCCCCCCTACCGCCTGGACGCAGGCATGGTCGAAATGACCGTGGCTGACGGTGATGTAGTCGGCTTCCACCGGGGGCATGAGGTAGCCGGTGCCCTCATCGTAAGGGTCGGTGACCCAGCGCACGTGCC
>DMHJ01000112.1:1160-1669 GCA_003449495.1 Clostridiales bacterium UBA8153 | reverse complement strand
CGGTGACCCAGCGCACGTGCCCGGCCGTCACCAGGAAGCAGGCGTGCCCCAGCCACCGGATCTTCACCGTGGGCTCGACTTGGCACTTTACCGGTTCAGGCACGTTGGGCCTCCCCACCGGGGAACAGCTGTTAGAGTGGCCGCTGGGGCCCTCACCAGTAATTCTACCAGATCGGTGGGGAATTTCAACGACCGCCGCGGTATTGCCGGTGCCTTTTCGCCACCTCCCGGGCCAGGAACGAGGCCACCTGGGAGGGCAGGGTACCGGCACCAAACCCGGCGTCGTAGCCTAGTTCCAGGGCCAGCTCGTGGCTGATGCGCGGTCCCCCGCACACGGCCACCACCCGGTCCCGTATGCCCTCGGCCTCCAATAGCTCGATGAGGCGGGTAAGGTTGGGGAGGTGGACGTTCTTTTGGGTCACCACCTGGGAGACCAGCACCGCGTCGGCCCCCAGCTGGATGAGGCGGGACACCAGCGTCTCATTGGGTACCTGGCTCCCCAGGTTGTG
>DMHJ01000112.1:564-814 GCA_003449495.1 Clostridiales bacterium UBA8153 | reverse complement strand
GCTTCGATTTCCGGGTAGCGTTCCAGGCCGTAGGATCCGGCGAAGCCTTTCATGTTCATGATGGCGTCCAGTCCCACGGTGTGGGCATCGGTGCCGGTGGAGGCGCCCACCACCACCAGCTTGCGGCCCAGCTCCCGGTGGATATAGGCGTTGACCTCCTCAAAGCCCAACTCGGGAGCGGTGGCCCGCACCACCCGCACCCGGTTGGGATCGACACCGTGGCGGCAACGAGCGTAGGCCACTACCAGGG
>DMHJ01000112.1:0-187 GCA_003449495.1 Clostridiales bacterium UBA8153 | reverse complement strand
TGGATGTCCTCCAGCCCCAGCTGTTGCAGCAGCGCCCGGGACACTTCTTTGGCCAGCTCGCCGGCAGGAAGCGGCAGGGTGAAGCTGAGCTGCATTCGCCCGTCGTTCAGAGCATCGCCGTACGGCCGCACCAGCCCGTCGCCTTCCATGTCACGCTCCCCTTTCCGCCAGCATGAGCTCGATAAAC
>DMHJ01000120.1 GCA_003449495.1 Clostridiales bacterium UBA8153 | reverse complement strand
GGAAAAACACTAACATGATTTACTATGTTAGTGGCGACTATGATGCTGGGTTCATGTATGACGGCCCGGGCGATGGCGACCCGCTGCTGTTCGCCGCCGGAGAGCTGGGACGGCAGGTGGCGGGCGCGGTCCGCCATCCCCATCTCGCCCAGGATGGCCATGGCCTTCTCCCGGCACACCGCCGGTGACTGGCGGGCCAGGCGCAAGGGGAACATCACGTTTTCCAGGGCATTGAGGGTGCTAACCAAGTTGTACGCCTGGAACACAAAGCCGATGTGGCGTTGCCGCAGCTCCGCCCGGCGGTTCTCGGGCACCAGCACCGGGTCGCCGAACAGTTTACCCTGCAAGAACACCTGCCCCGCGCTGGGGCGGTCCAGTCCTCCCAAGAGGCTCAGTAGCGTGGACTTGCCACTACCCGACTGACCCACCAGGGCGATGATGGTACCGGCGCGTACATCAAGACTGAAGTCATCCACGGCGGTGATCTTCTGATAGTCCAGTTTGAACCAGCGGCTCAGGTTGCGGGCACTCAGGACCGGCACCCGGTCACTCATACCTCAGCACCTCCATGGGCCGCACCCGGCTGGCCTGCTGGGCAGGCAGGTAGCCGGCCATGGCCGCCGCCAGGATGGTAACGGCGGCAATGACCGCCCCATTGCGGAGGGTGATGGCACCCAGGTCCCACCAGGCATCGGTACGTCCGGCAGTCGACAGAAAGATGACCAGGCTGGTGAGGCCGTACCCGGTCATGGAGCCCGTCAGGCCCAGCAATACGGCCTCGGCGATGAAAGCGCGGCGCACCTGCTCTGGCCGGGCCCCCATGGCCATGATGATGGCGACATCGCGGCGCCGCAGCACCACCGACAGGTACATGGTGTTGGCGATGATCAAGGCCGCCACCAAGTACATGAGCCCGGTGAAGGAAACGGTGAACACCGGCCTGCCCAGCTGCAGCCCGTCTGCATGCATGCCCGAAACGATGACGCGGTAGAGGTCCTGGGGCCCAAACACCCGTACTTGATCCAGCTGGGAAAGGAGGCCGGTGACCGTGGCCGCTTCGTGGTTGAAATCCCGGATGGAGAAGCTCACAAACAGGCTATATCCCTCTGGCATACCGGTAAGCCGCCGGAAGGTGGAGAAGGGGATCAAGGCCACCTGGTTGGGAAAAGGCAGGCTGAATTGGTATCGCCCCACCACGTCCAGCCAGTGGTATTCGCCTTGGGCATAGTCGTACCGGACGTGGCCGTCTTCCACGAAGACCCGGGGGAACAAGAGCTCGATGCGTCCTCCTGCCCGGACGGTAGGCTGGTAGTGAGGAGAGAGCAGTACCACCGGCTCCCCCTCATCCTCAGGCTCGAACCCGCGCCCTTCGATGATACAATCCCCGAACTGGTGTTCGACGAAGGCGATGCGGAAGTCCCGGGTCATCACCGGCACCAGCTGGCCGGCCCGGGTGAACATGTCCACCACGATGAAACCCGGGCTGGCCAGGGTCACGTTGGCCACCCGGGATGCCTGCTCAAGCACGGTGGGGTAATGCAGGACCGTAGGTAGGGCCTTCGCCCGGTAAGTACCGGATGCCGGTATAGCCCGAGGCCAGGCGCCTATAGGTCACCCTCGACGGCACCACCAGCACGTCGCCGCCTACCAGCTCGCGCAGGGGACGGGCCAGCACCTTGCCGAACCCGCTGTTGGCCGTGAGCACCAGGGTCAGGAAGATCCCGGCCGTGACCATGCCGCCAAAGGTAAGCAGCGTACGCTGTCTCGTCCGTACCAAACTCTTATATGCCAGTTCCCAGACCAGATGCCCCACCACCCATCTTCATCGCGTTCGCGGGTAGCGGTTATCCGGCTGCTCAGAGCAGCCCCTTCCGGCTGGAACACCCGTAGGCGATCCACTGGTCTTGCCAAATCCGCCTTCTGGTCGAAGGAGGACGCGAGCATAGGATACGGTCCGAATCGCCGTTACGGTCGAAGGTCACCCTCAATTGCGCGAATGTGACCTCCGGGCGCTCGTTCAATCGGTGCAGGCATATTCCCCGCTCCGCACCCATACCAGGGCCGTCCGGTAGTGAACACTCGGCTCTTCGGCCCGGACCGCCTCTTTCCTTGCATGGCCGTAACTATTCAGCCCTTCCACTCATCTCCCGCAAAGTGTGTATTCCCCTTCCCTGCAATTCCTCCTTTCCGCTCCACAAGTTGCCATCAACAGACAAACCGATCGCTTTCCCTGGCCCGCCGGCCAGCGTAGCCGTCTATTTGCTCTTCAGCCCTCCCGCCAGCCGCCGGCCGGTCGGGGTCGCGGCAAGGCCGCCTTCGCCCGTCTCCCGGAGCGCTGCGGGCATGGTCCTCCCCACATCCCGCATCGCCGAAACCACCTCGTCGGCCGGGATAATGCTGCGCACACCGGACAGCGCCATCTCGGCAGCGACCAGCGCAATAGCTACCGCACCCGCGTTGCGTTTGATGCACGGCACCTCAACCAGGCCCGCCACGGGATCGCAAACGAGTCCGAGCTGGTTTTGGAGCGCGATCGCGACGGCCTCCACGCTCGCCCCGGCACCGCCCCCCGCCAGGTGGCACAGCGCCGCCGCGGCCATTGCAGACGCGGCCCCGCACTCGGCCTGACACCCGCACTGGGCTCCCGACAGCGGCAGCTTGGTCTGGATGACCTGACCGCACAGCCCGGCGACCCATAGCGCATCAACCAGCCCTTCATCGGTAGAGCCAAACTCCTCGGCAGCCGACAGCAGCACTCCGGGGATCACGCCGCAGGACCCGGCGGTCGGAGCGGCCACAATCCGCCCCATGGTGGCGTTGACCTCCGCCGTGCCGATCGCCGTGGCCACCGCCCGGGCCGCCCATCCTAAAGCCAGGCGACCACCGGACTGAGCCGCCTGCCACAGCCGGTGCCCGTCGCCCCCGGCGATTCCGCTGTGCGACATCACGGCCTCCCCAATCCCGCGGGCCACCGCCTCGCGCATCACCGTCAGCCTGGCCCGCATCATCGCGTCAAGTCTAGCCGGTGGGAGGCCGCTGACCGCCGACTCCTGCTGCCGCGCCAGCTCCGGCAGGGACTTGCCCGTCTGCGCGGACCGGTCAAGCAGCGCAGCGAAACTCAGGTCGTTCATTCCCGGCCGTCTCCCTCCCCGCCCGCCTCAGGAAGCCGGCCGACCCGGGCCGCAAACGTCACCTGCGGCGAACCGGCTAGGCAACGGTAGACCTCCTCCGGACACGATGAGTCAAGCTCCAGCACCGTCAGGGCCTCGCCGCCCCTCCCACGGCGGTGGACACGCATGCCGGCGATGTTGATGTCGTAGAGGGCCAATACCGAGCACATACGGGCGATCACGCCGGGTCGGTCCACATGCGAAACCAGGAGCGCGTCCAGGTTTCCAGTCAGCGAAGCCGGAAACCCGTTAATCTCCGTCAGCATGACCGCGCCCCCACCCAGGGAAGCGCCTGCCAGTCGCATGGGCCGCCGTCCAGGCGATGACAGGTCAAACACGGCCGTATTGGGGTGGCTGTCCGGCCCGAGGTCGACCTCGGCAAACGTCACCGCCAGACCAGCCTCCCGGGCAAGTTCCATCACCGACGGCAGCCTGGCGTCGTCTACCGCCATGCCGAGCAGCCCGGCCACGAGGGCCAGATGCGTCCCGTGGCCCCGCCCGGTTTTTGCAAACGAACCGTGAAGCCCAATGACCGCCGAGCCCGGCTGGGCCCCGTGCACCTCCCGCGCCAGCCTCGCCAGGCGCAGCGCGCCAGCGGTATGGGAACTTGAGGGCCCCACCATGATCGG
>DMHJ01000074.1 GCA_003449495.1 Clostridiales bacterium UBA8153 | reverse complement strand
GCACACCGCGCCAGCGCCTTTACACGGACCAGTCACCGTGGTATGATGGGCTAAACCTAGCCGGGGTCTAACCCTCGCGCACAGGCGATGAACGGGAGCAGTACTCCTGGCTCTGGCTAAAGAGAGCCGGCGGGCGGTGCGAGCCGGTGGGAGCCCGGAGGAAATACACCCGTTAGCTGCCCGGTGAACCAGAAATGCAGTAGCCGGCGCCGGATGACGACCGTTACGCGTCTCAAGTGAGGCAGCTCTTGTGCCTAACCGGGGTGGTACCGCGGGAAAGCCCTCTCGTCCCTATGACGGGAGGGCTTCATTTGTTCAGCCTGGGGGGGTTTTCGTGGAAAAGCCCACGCTAGCGGAAGAGCTGGAGTTGCTGCGGAGGGGAACCGTTGACATCTTTCCCGAAGCCGAGTTCGAGGAAAAGATCCGGCGGTCGCGTGCCACCGGGAGACCGTTACGGGTGAAGCTGGGCGTGGATGCCACGGGTCCCCAGCTTCATCTCGGCCACATCATCCCCGTGCTCAAACTGCGCCAGTTCCAGGAGCTGGGGCACCAGGCGGTGCTCATCGTCGGTGACTACACGGCCATGGTGGGCGACCCCAGCGGGCGCAACCAGGCACGGCCGCAGCTGCCTCATGCCGCCGTCATGGAGAACGCCCGTACCTTGGCGGCCCAGGCCTTCGTTGTCCTGGACCCGGAGCACACAGAGGTAGTGTACAACGGAAGCTGGTTCTCACAGCTGACCTTCCAAGATACCGTACGGCTCATGGCCGGCACCACCGTGGCCCGCATCCTGGAGCGGGAGGACTTCACCACCCGCTTCCAGGGGGGAAATCCCATCGGACTCCACGAACTCTTATACCCCCTCATGCAGGCCTACGACTCGTTAATGGTGCGCGCGGATGTGGAGCTAGGGGCCATCGATCAGAAGTTCAACATCTTGGCCGGGAGGGACCTGCAAAAGGCCATGGGGCAGGAACCGCAGGTAGGGGTGTGCGGGCCGCTGCTCATCGGCACGGACGGCGTGGAGAAGATGGGCAAGAGTTTGGGGAATTTCATCGGCGTCACCGAGCCGCCTCCGGAGATGTACGGAAAGGTCATGTCCATTCCTGACACCCTCATCGCCAGCTATGGCGAGCTCCTGACATCGGTGGCTATGGACCAAATCCACCGGTGGGAAGAAGAGATGAGGCAAGGGAAGGTGAACCCGCGGGACGTCAAACGCCGGTTGGCCCGGGAGATCGTCACCCGGTTTCACGGCCGGGAGGCGGCCCGGGCTGCCGAGGAACACTTCGACCGGGTCCACATCCACAAGGATCTACCCGCCGAGATCCCGGAGGTGGAGATAGCGGCGTCCAGCATTTGGATTGCCCGGTTACTGGTCCAAGCCGGGCTGGCCCCTTCCCACGCCGAGGCCCGGCGCCTGGTGCAACAGGGCGGGGTCAAACTGGACGGGCAGGCCGTCGCCCAGGCAGAGTATGAGTGGCCGGTACGCTCCGGGGCCGTACTGCAGGTGGGCAAGCGGCGATTTGTCCGCATCGTGGTACCCGGCCGCCCTTGACCTGTGGGCCTGCTCTCCTGCCGGCAGACCTAGCGGTACATGGGGGCGCAAACCGGAGCTGGTGGCATCCGTCGTCCGGGTCCCGGGTGAGCTGCCCGGGCCAGGAAGTACCGAGTATGGGATAAGCCCGAGCCGGGCGGAAAGCGCGGCCCCTGATGGTCGCCTGCACCGGTCAAGGGGATCGGCCTATCCCTTCCCGGCCGCTCATGCTGCCGGCGGGCCTAGCATGCAAGGATAAGTCTGACAACAGAGGATAATCATGCAGGAAGGCAGAATTGATCTTCTCCGGAATAGGGAAGGTAGACGGCATGTCCAGCCTAGATGTGTGGGTGGGGGCCGTTCGACCGCAGTTTTTCACGGCCAGCCTGGTGCCGGGCCTTTTGGGAGCCGCGGTTGCCTATCACTAGACGGGTAGCCTGTCATGGCGGCGGCGGGCAGGACCCTGACCGGCCTGGTCATGGCTCAGGCCGGCGCCGACTTGGCCAACGACTACCACGACCACCAGGATGACGTGGTCAACCCCAATTACAGCCCGTTCAACGGTGGCTCACGGGTCATTATTGACGGCCGGCTGCGGGCCGGGGAGGTGCTGCGGGGCTCCCACAGCTGCTACGGCCTGGCGGTGCTCGTAGGTCTCTACCTGGCCTGGCTGCGCAATGTTCTTGTGCTCATTTTCGCCGGCACCGGGCTCCTGTCCGGCTTCTTCTACTCTGCCGGCCCGGTGCGCCTGGCCCGCCGGGGGCCGGGTGAAATCTTTGTGGGCATCAATTCCGGGCCCCTGATCGTGTTGGGCGGCTAGTTTGTGCAGGCACAGCACGTCAGCTGGGTGCCCATCCTGCCGGCGGTGCCCGTGGGCATCCTGATCACCGCCATCCTGTACACCGACGAGTACCCGGACCTGGAAGCCGACCGGGCTGGGGACAAAGACACATTGGTGGCGCGGTGGGGCACCGGGCGCGCCTTGCCCGGGTACCGTCTGTTGCTGGCCGGCCCCTATGTGGTGGTGCTCGCCTCGGTCCTGTTGGGGTTGCTGCCCCCCGCCACCCGGTGGGCACTCCTCACCGTCCCGCTGGCGGCAGCGGCTGCTTCCTGCCAACGCCCTGACGGTAGGGATTCGCCTCCTTGACCGGGCTACTACTGGCCCGGGGCTCTATCGTACTTCGCTGAACCGTGGGAACACCTTGGCACCGCCCGGCGTCTTGGCTCCAAGAAGGAGGAGATAGCAGTGAAGAGGAGCGCCTGCGCGTTTGTCCTGATCCTGGCCCTGCTGACTGTAACCGGGTGTAGGCCGCGGACCATCTTGTCCGTGGCCGGGCTCCAGTCCCTCAGCGAACTTACGTTGCTGGATCGTACCGACCAGAGCGTCCCGGTGCCGGATCCGGCTCCTTTCACCGAAGCCTTCCTCAGGGCTACGTTGGAACCCAGGGGCCGGGACTTGAACCTGGCCGTGGGGACCGCCGACTACCAGCTGGTAGCGGGTGACAACAGGTTCTACTACTTCCTCGACCGGGCGGCCGGGGTGAGGGGTCACCTGGTCTACGTGGACGGCAGGAACCGCCAGCATGTGTACCGCGCCGAGCTGGACGCGCTGATCCTGCGGGTCTGGCGAGCCGCCCGCCCTCCCCTGCCCGAAGTGCCGGGCCTACAGTGGAGAGTTGGGGCCCCCAACCAGGAAGTCGCTGCCTGGGCCTTGGCCTTGGCTGAGGTGAAGTACCCGGTGGCGTATCTTCTTGAGCACGGCGCGGAGACGGTGATGGTGTTCGCGGCGGGACCGAAAACCGGAACCACCTATACCGTACGGGTCCAGGAAATGGCCCGGGTGAACGAGGCCCTGGTGGTAACCTTCAGGCTCGAGGGGCCTTCCCCGCCCATCAGCGGCGCCGTCAGTCACCCCCACACCGTGCTCACCTTCAACGGCCGGGTAGGGGCCGTGGTGGCCCGCACCACCGACGGTCACAAGGTGCAGGAATGGCCCGTCATCCCCATGACCGCCGATCAGAACGTGGTGCTACTGCATCCCCTGGCCGGTTCACTGCTCACCGGCCGGGTTACCCTGACGGGCAAGGCCCGGGTAGCCGGAGGGGACCTTTCCGTTGAAATCGAGGACGGCCACAACGTACTGGCGCAGGCCAGTTTCCGGGCGACCCGGGCCGCGCCGGTTTGGGGCGACTTCGAGCTGCAGCTCCGCCTGCGGCCCCACACCAACCTGTCGGGTGCCATCATCTTCTTCACCGGTTCGGCCCAGCTCGGCAACCGCCAGGAACTGTTGCTGGTGCCCATCGTGTTCGCCGGCGGCAAATAGCGCGGCAAGGGCCCGGTGTGGACGCAACCTCCGGCGACGGTATCGTCCACCACCGGGCCCGGTACGCACGGAAGGCCCTACCCGTCCGGTCAGGGTAGGCGTTGCCTTCTATCACCAGCCCCTACGCTTGGCCGGACGTACTCTCCACCGCGAAGCGTTCCCCGGCTTGCCTGGACAGCTCAAGGGCCCGGGCGTCGGCCCGCACCGCATCCTCTCCATCGTGGCCGGGGAAGTAGGTCCCGCCTGCATCGATGTAGTTGAGGGTTAGCAGCAAGGCTTGAAACGGGGCGCGGGCGTGCTCGTAAAAGTCCGGGCGCTGCAGTGCGCTTACGGAAAGGAGGTACCCCCGGCGCCCGCTCTCCCGGGAAAACCACGG
>DMHJ01000241.1 GCA_003449495.1 Clostridiales bacterium UBA8153 | reverse complement strand
GGATCTATGAAGCCACAGTTCTCCAAGACGATGTGCAGCTGCTTATCTGCCGGACGGCTTACGGGCAAGCCGGGATCTTCCTGGTAGATGATGGACTCGGCAATGGGCCGGCCGCCCACCACATCCTCGGAGACGATGCGGCGGGCCAGGTCCGGTTTGACCTTGCCGTAGCGGACTCTCCGCCCGCCCGCCCGTTGTACTTCCACCAGCACCTCGGCTTCGCACAGCCCCGCGCACCCGGTGGAGCGGACTTCGATGTCCAGGCCTTGCTGCTGGATGGCCGAACCCTGGGCGGCAAGTTCGTCCTGGATGGCTCGGAGCACCGGACCACCGCCGGCGGCCAAGCCGCAGGTGCCCAGGCCCACCAAAATCACCAGCTGCTCTGGTTTGAGGGCCAAGGCCTCCTGGCACTTAGCCCGGAGGGATGGCAGCTGGGCCAGTTTGATCGACGTGGTAGCGGGCATCTTTTCCGTGTACCTCCTCGGCTGCGTTACGCTTCATGAGATCATCCAGCACCAGTTTGAGCAGCTCCGGCGTCAACTGGCCGTGGACTTCGTCATCGTTGATGGTCATGACTGGTGCCAGGCCGCAGCAGCCGAGACAGGCAACCTCTTCCACGGTGAAACTGAGGTCGCCGGTGGTGTTCTCACCCTCCCCGAGTCCCAGGTGCCTTCTGACTACGCACTTGACCTCGTTGGAGCCCCGCACGTGGCAGGCGGTGCCATCACAGACCTTGATGATGTACTTGCCTTTCGGCTGGAGCGAGAACTGAGCGTAGAATGTAGCCACCCCGTACACGCTGGCCGGAGGGATGGCCAGGGCAGTGGCCACATACGTCAGGACCTCCTCGGGAAGGTAGCGATATTCCTTCTGCACCTCTTGGAGGATGGGGATCAGGTTGGACACCTGGCATCCCCAATGGTTGATGATGTCGTTGAGCTTGGCGAAGCTTCTCTCGTTCACTGCCGTCCTCCCCCATGGATCCTTGCAGTCACTGGCGCTATTGCCTGTCTCTCCTCTCCAAGTTGGTTCCGGGCTTCTGCTGCTCCTCCAGTCCTGTAGGAGAAACCACCCACAAAAGCTCCGCCGGCCCCTCTCCGCAGTTACGGATGGTGGAGGGACCGGTGAAAGTAAAATAGGCACAGTCACCGGCCTCCAAGCGGTGGGCTTGGTCTCCGGCGCTGATCTCAACCGTGCCGGTGCACACAAACACAAAGTCATCGCGGTCGTGCTCGTATATGAACTTATGCATGAGCTTACCCGCATCCAGGTGCAGTACCAGGGGTTGCATACGACGGGCCCGGGGGCCCAGAAACAACATGAGTTCAGCGCGGCAGCCGTCTTCACCCGTGAACAACGGCTTCCGCCTGCCTTTGCGTACGATGGTCCATTCCTCGGGGAAGCGATCTTCCAGGAACACGGACATGCTGGAATGAAACACCTCGGCCAGCTTGCGCAAGGTGGAAAAGGAGGGCGATGATTCTCCTTTCTCTAGCTGGTAGATGAAGGAAGCCGAAACCCCAATGCGTTGGGCCAATGAGCGCACGGTCATGCCGCTGTTGACACGCATACGCCGGAGCCGCTCGGGAAACGTCAAGTGGGCACCGCCTCATTTCCAGCCGGAGCTCTCCACCGTGAGTCTACAGTGATACTGTAATCATGTCAAGTTAAGCCGGGCGTACCGCAGGTCCTCGTCAAAGTCGCTGGATTTCCCGGCCCTTTGCCACGGTTGCCTGCCAGTTAACCCTGGTCGGTGATGCGCTCTTTACCGTTTGCGGCGTAGTCGGGCATTTCGGCCCGTGACCGTGCAGTAGAGGCTGTATCGGAGGTCCCCGGTGCAAGTGCCATACAGGGCCTGATGTGGGAACCGGTTCAGAGCTTCGCGGCCAGAGCCGCTGATCCTGCTTGGCCAGCGCTCACGTGGGCCCCGATGGGGGAGCCTCGATCCTGTGGTCCCGCACGACAGCCTACCGGTGGAGACCAGCCAGCTCCAGCGCTCCGGAGCAGTCCCAGGCACCAGACCTCAGTGCTTTTGCGATGCCGTTGCAGCCCCCTAGGCGGAAGAGACGCATCGCCGGGTTGCGCCAGGTGACCAGAGTGCGGGGACCCGCACCGGTCCGCACCGGTGCGCGGTCCGCATCGCAAGTGACGGCGAGGACGACATCCTGGCGCACATGGCGCTACCCGAATCGCACCGGCGGCGGATCCACTCCACCAACCCGCTGGAGCGGCTGAACGCCGAGCTCAAACGCAGAAGCAAGGTAGTCGGGGGTGTTTCCGGACCCGGCGTCAGTGGAGCGACTCCTGGGTTCTGTGCTCATGGAGCAGGACGAGGAGTGGCAGGCGGCCGTTCGGTGTTACTGGGTGCTGGATCCAGCCTATCTTCTTACTTTTTTTGGCTTAGACCCGCGAAAGACGGGGCCAGAAAGGATCACTTTCCGATTCCACCAATTCGGTTGTTGTGCAGTTTCGGCAGACCGTAGAGCACGGAAGACTCGCATCGAATCGGCCCAGTTCGTAGCCTTCAATCCCGATCTTTTCCCACTCTTTGCGGATTCGCGATACGCTATCCGGTGCAACAGACGCCAAAAGCGTCCCTTCACTGATCACGGACGGGCTGCAAAGCTATCGCCCCCTTCCCAGCCTTGGCTGCGTGCACGATCGCCGGATTCTTCTCGGCTGCGGAGAAACGGCGGATGCGGTGCGGCCTCGTGTTCACCGGGTGGCCTCGCTCCTCAAGCGCTGGCTGCTGGGTACTCATCAAGGCGCTGTCAGCCGTGAACATCTCGACTACTACCTGGATGAGTACACCTTCCGGTTCAACCGTCGGACCTCGCGTCACCGCGGCAAACTGCTCTACCGGCTCCTTGAGCAGGCGGTGGCCGTGGACCCCGTACCCTATACCGCGATGGTCAAGGGAGTACGCGGTCCGAAAAGGAAGCGACCACTACCACCGGTAGTAGGTACTTGAGTGAAGGGAATACCCCTTACTGGCAAGCAAGAGGTCTCGAATCTCCTGGGCCCAGGCTTGCCCCGGATCGACCAGGAAGGTGAGCTCCCGGAGGTGATGGGCGTGGCAGAGGGCGTGACGGGGCCGTCATAGGCGAAGTAGGGGGCCCAGGCGCCGTGCACCGCCGGGCCGGCAAAGCCGGGCGGACAGCAAGGCTGCTCCATTCCAGCCATAGAGGGGGATCCCTCGGGAGTTTCCAAAGAAGAAGTAACTGTTCAGCCCTTCCAC
>DMHJ01000222.1 GCA_003449495.1 Clostridiales bacterium UBA8153 | reverse complement strand
ATGACCTGTTGGCCGGGACGGTGGATGTGATGGTCACCGACAGTCTTACCGGAAATGTCCTGATGAAGATGTTCTCGGCCTTTACCAGTGGCGGGGAATACGAGGCCACCGGCTGGGGGTACGGACCCGGGGTAGGGCCGGGATACGATAAGCTGATCTGTATCCTCTCCCGGGCTTCGGGGGCACCGGTGGTGGCCAGTGCCATCAGCTACGCGGCGCAGGTGGCCGCAGGCGACCTGCCGGCCATCGCCGGGCGGGAGCTGGGCGAGGTGGGGCGGCTCCAGAGCACATCGGGGGGGAGCTGGGGTGGCAGCTGCCCCCAAGTGGAAGCTTTGAAGGCCGAGGTCGCGGAAGCAGCCCGCCACGCCGCGCCCACCGGGCAACTCCGGCCTAAGGTGGCAACTGAAGAGATCGGCGGCATCGACATCCTGGAGATAGAAGACGCGGCGGCAGTCCTGACCCATAAACTCATCTATGCGAGGACGGGCATGGGCTGCACCGGGCCTATCATCCTGGTCGCCCCCGAGGACAAGGAGGCAGCCCGGGCCGCCCTGCGGGAGGCCGGGTACATCCAGTAGCCGGCGGCGCCATGAGCTGCGCTGCCTGGTTGGCTCCTGCAGGGAGCTGAGGGTGGTGGGCCGAGAGCCGGGGTAGCCCCCGGCTTTCTCATGCCCCATCGTCCCGGTGTAGCGCGGCATGTCTTCAGGGATCCCCAGCGCCGATCCCGGCTCGGGTGAAGGTGGCCGGGCGGGCCCGGGGTCGGCTGCCTTTGCCGTCCATTTGGGGCCCTGGCCTCTACACCAGCTTGACCAGGCCTGGATAGGATCTTGACAAGCCGGTGGTATGCTATACTGCAAATGGGTGGAAACGGCCTGTAGATATGTGGTTGGTTCTGCCGGAGGGAAGGTGGCTATGGCTGAGGTCATCGCCTTGCGTGACATCCACAAGACTTTCCGCGTCGGGTCGGAGAAGGTACACGCCCTTCAGGGGGTGAGCCTGACCGTGGCCCGGGGCGAGTTTGTGGCCGTCATGGGGCCGTCGGGATCCGGCAAGTCGACTCTGATGCACATCATCGGATTGCTGGACCGTCCCTCCAGCGGCACCTACCACTTAGAGGGCGAGGATGTGAGCGACCTGGACCGGCGGCGGCAGGCGGCCATCCGCAACCAGCGGATCGGGTTTGTGTTCCAGCAGTTCAGCCTGCTGCCGCGTACTACCGTCCTTGACAACGTGCTCTTACCCACCGTCTATGGGCGGGATGGGTCGGCGGCGGCCCGGGCCCGGGAAGTCTTGGACCAAGTGGGCCTGGGGGATCGGGTCAGACACCGCAGCAACCAGCTGTCGGGCGGGCAGGTCCAGCGGGTGGCCATCGCCCGGGCGCTGGTGATGCGACCGTCCCTCATCCTGGCGGATGAGCCCACGGGCAACCTGGACAGCAAAACGTCCCGGGACATCTTGGAGCTGCTGCAAGCGATCAACGGCAAGGGAGCGACGCTGGTGCTCATCACCCACGAAGCCGCCATAGCCCAGGCCGCCCGGCGGGTAGTCCGCCTGCATGACGGGCAGATCGTAGAGGAGATGACCCCATGACCAAGACCCGGGCCATCTTGCGGCAGTCAGTGACGGCCCTGGCGGCCAATAAAGGACGCAGCCTGCTTACGGTTTTGGGCATCATCATCGGCATCGCTTCCGTGATCACGCTGGTCTCCCTGGGTGCCGGCGTCCAAGTGAGCATCGCCGGGGAGATCACGGCCCTAGGCGCCAACCACCTGATGATCATGCCGGGCATGCAGATGGGTGGGGGCCCCGGTGGTAACGGCTTCATGGGCCGGGGGCCCGGAGACGGGGGTGGCGTGCCCGGCGGTGCGTCGTCCCTGACTGCCGAGGACCTGGCCATCCTGGAGGACCGCGGCCGGTTCCCCGAGATCGAACTGGTGTCAGCCCAGATTTCCGGGTCAGGCGTCTTCACTACCCGGGAGGGAGACCGACGCTATCCGGTGGTGGGCACTTCACCGGCGTTGTTCTCCATGCAGGGACTGCGGGCCGAGGCCGGGGTGATCTTTGACCAGAGGGACCTGGAGAACATTTCCCGGGTGGCCGTTCTGGGACACCAGATCGCCAGCGACATCTATGGGGCGGGCGGCATCAACGCCGCCATCGGGAGCACCATACCCATCGCGGGCTCCCAGTACCGGGTGGTGGGGGTCTTGGCCCCGGCGGCCGAGAGCATGCTGGCCAATCCCAACGCCCAGGTCTTTATCCCCCACCCGGCGGCCGCCCAGGACTTCGGGGTAAGCAACTTCAACCTGATTACCGTGCGGGTGGCGACGGCGGCAGCTGTCGAGCCGGTGCGGCAGGAAATCACTTCCGCCCTGCTGGACAGGCGCGGCATTACCGATGAGCGTCTGGCCGATTTTGGTGTAAGCAGTAGCGCGGACCTCTTGACATTGGTAAATACCATTACCGGCACGCTCACCGCCCTGCTGGCCGCCATTGCCGGCATCTCGCT
>DMHJ01000238.1 GCA_003449495.1 Clostridiales bacterium UBA8153 | reverse complement strand
AGGGGTGGGAACTCCAGCGACTTTGACGAGGACCTGGTCAGGGCTGGCGAGAAGCGAAGCGGACCTTGACACCGGATACCAGGCGGGGGTCCTCCATCTCACTCCCCTCTTCGACTGATCAGAACTAACCGGCGACTACTCAAGTCGAGCGGGCTGCCGTCTAGCCCGCCGTACCAGGCCTCGGGTACCAGTCCGGCCTCCCGCATCAATGCCAGGAACCCAGCGAGTGAACGCAAGTGTAGCGAGGTCCTGTATGCAGTCTGCGAGCCATCCGGACGCAGTAGGGTCACATGGTCATCGAGCACGTCCCGGGCAAGATCCCACCGTACTTCGTGGAGAACGATCGAGCCGTTGGCGGTCCGGTCAAACCAGCGCTGCTGAAACCGGCCCAACAGTCCATCGCGATGCATGGTTTCCAGCAGGAACATTCCGCCGGGCCGGAGCGCCCGGCGGACGCCGTGCAGTGTGCGCACGTCATCCTCCGGATCCGCAAAGTACCCAAACGAGGTGAAGATGTTGATGACGGCATCGAACTCAGCGTCAAAGGGCAGTTCCCTCATATCGCCCTGTATCCACCGGACTGGGGCGCCTTGAGCCGAAGCCTCCGCCCGCGCCCGCTCCAGGAACACCGCGCTCAAGTCGTACCCGGTGACGTCGTAAAGCCGTCTTGAGAGAGGGATGGCGTGGCGACCGTGGCCGCAGGCCAGGTCGAGGATGCGGGCGCCGGCGGCAAGCCCGAGGAGAGAGATGATGCCTTCCACCTGGGCGACCGTACGTTCAAGCGGCAGGAAGCCCCGGTAGATCTCAAAGTAATCTTCCCCGAAATACGACTCGTACCAGGGTTTATCGCTCATATCGCTGCTCCCCTCTCGAAATTTCCTCAGCCGGCCATCCCTTGGCGGCGCATGGAGGTTCGGATGTCGTCGCAGGGCGAGCCGGGTTACAAGCGGATTCGCCGTTGGCCTTCCCGGTCCTCCATTGCCGGAAGTGTTACCGGCAAGATCGCGGCAAAGCGGGCGGTCCGGCTCGTGACATTGGGCGGAGGGCTAGACAGAATACTAGTGAACTGGAAGCATAGGACTCTGGGTGGGGTGACCGGCCCTCCCGCAGAGGAGCTGCCAGCGGCGGAATGAGGCGACCGCGAACCCAGCTACCTACAGATCAACGACGATATCAAGGCAGAAATCGCCTTCAGAAGACTCACGCCCGGCGACCGGTTGCCATCGAGCAAGGCCCGGGCGCTGCAGATGAAGGTGGAACCCCAATACCATGGCCAGAGTCTATGCCCTCCTCGAGCAGGAAGACACCGTTGACCATGCGAAGAGGGGAGGGCGCGTTGGTGGCGGATGACGAGAACTTGTCGCGCCTTCCGAGAGACGAAATCGTCGCCACCAGCACGATAAGGTTCGTCAACGAGCTCCTGCGCCTGGGCTTCAGCCCATCCGAGATCCAATGACACCTGGAACAGTTTCTACCCCGGCCCCCGGCCAGGGTGGGGCCGGTAAGCCGACCGGGGAGGAGGTTCGGTGAGCGGTATGCTATCCGTCACCAACCTTATCAAGCACTACGGCAGGGTTGCAGCCCTGAGCGGGCTATCCTGCACTTTTGAACCGGGGAGGATCTATGGGCTCCTCGGGCCCAATGCCAGCGGCAAAACTACCTTTCTGAAAATCTGCGCCGCCCGGATCATGAGGTACCGGGGCGACGTGCTGCTGGACGGAGTTAAGCCGGGGCCGGCCACCAAGGCCAAGGTGGCATATTTGCCTGAAGGCCGTGCCTTCCTTGGCTGGATGAAGGTGGGCGATGCCATTAACTACTCTGGCGAGTTCTTCCATGACTTTGATCGCGAACGGGCAGCACGGTTAGCGGATGAGCTGGAGCTGAAGAAAGCGGCCCCCATTGACCAGCTCTCGAAGGGCATGAAGGCCCGGCTGAAACTGGCAGTGGTCCTCTCGCGCCGTGCCCGCCTTTACCTGTTGGATGAAGCCTTCGACGGCGTCGACCCGGTAACGAGGGAGAAGCTCATAGACATCATCCTCGACACCTTCGCTCCCGACAGCACCATGGTTTTGGCTACCCACCATATCGATTATGTCGAAGAGCTCCTGCACGCCGTCAAACTAATCTACCAGGGGAGGATAGTAGGGGAAAGTACCGCCGATGAGCTCAGGCAACACACTGGCCGGTCCGTCGCCGACTATTACCTGGAGACTTTTCGCAACGTCCAAGCTACCTGAGTGCGGATGGCTGTGAGAGCCCGCCATACAACCATCGGAGCGGCAACGAGAGGCCCAATCGGCACACCAGGCACGACCGCCCCGGGTAACCCACAATCAAAATGGGGGGAGGGGGGAACGAAATTGCTGGCACAGATCAAGTATCGTCTTATCGCCCAGGAAGGGTTTCTCTACCTTCTAGGGCTGCATTGGGCGGCCAGCCTGGCTTCGCACCTTTTCAATCCCGCCCTGCCGAGCCCATGGCCCGGGGTGATGCTTGTCGTCTTTCTGCTCCTATCGTTTTTCCCTTACATCCTGGTGTTGACGGAGATCTTCACCGCGTCTAAGGCCTTCGGCCATGTGCTCTACTGGCAGACCCCGTTGTCGCTCGGCTGGCTGGTCGGTGCTCAGTTAGTGGTGATGTTTGTCGTGAGCCTGGCGTTCATCGGTTCCTGGGCGTACTTCGCCCCCTTTGCTCGCCTGCTCATGCCGCGTGGGGTCACAGCGCTGGCCGTAGCCAACCTGGTGGTGGTCGCTCTGCACGCGCTCGCTTGGGCGATGGCCTTCATGCTGCTGCTGGCGGCAAAACTGACGGTTAGGGATGTCCCCATGGCCGTGCCGGCTCTTGTAGCGGCTTTGGCTTCTCTGTACTGGCTCGCGCTTCCGGCGACCGTCGACGTTCTGGAGTTCTTCATGTCCCCCCTCGCGGCCTTGCCCGGCGACAGCCTGTTACTGGCTCCTTGGCCTTCGGTCTGGCAAAACGCCGGCCAAGTGCTGGTGGTCCTGGCGGTACAATACGCTGTGCTGCTGTACGTAATGGTCAGAGGTAAAGCCGACTGCCCCGAAACGGACCTGAGCCGGGGGGGGCCCGGGCGCCGGACAGCGGGCCCGGCGCCCCCTGCGCCCTCGCCGGCGTTCCCAGGGTATCCGGTGTGCCGTGTGCCGCCCATGCGCGAGAGGTTGGCCGCTGGAGCTGACTGCTGCGGTCTGCCCGGCGCCTACATTCCTCACTTCCATGCCCGGTAGTCCCGTACTGGATCCAGCTTTGCCGGAGGCCGGGCAAGGCCACAGGGGCGGCCGATTCCGCTTACGCTGGCTGGCTTGACGCAAGTTGCGTAACTGGATAGTATGAGGAGTGTGCCTGAAGCTTGCCCTGAGTATAGAGGGCTGCAGGCGGCCGGCGAGCAACCTGGCCGGCCGGGTGGCAGCTGCGGGCTCCCTTGGGGAAGCGCGGCCCAAGATACGCTCCGCTCTGCATGTGTGGGTACTGACCTTGAAATGGCGGCAGTAACACTTCCGGCCCGGGCGAAGCTCGGGGACGTACGTTGGCGGCATGGGCCGAACTGCCGGCACTGCTCAGTCACTGGCCGGGTCTGCCCTACTTTGGGGCCGTTAGCCGCCAAGGTGGGGTGAAACCAGGTCGGGTGGTGAGGGCCCGGTGGGCGCCACATTCAGACTATTGGCGAGATATCTCCGGCAGAATGCTTAGGATAGCAGCATGAAGGACAAAGGAGGGACCGTAGAGAATAGTAGCCTTCCGGAGCAACGAGCCGGTCGGCGCGGGTTTGCGCGCCAGCAGA
>DMHJ01000077.1 GCA_003449495.1 Clostridiales bacterium UBA8153 | reverse complement strand
CCGGTTTCCTCTGGCCCAACCACCGCGTCTTAGGCGTGGAGCCGGCCGCCCCCCGGCTTTCCACCGGTCGCCACTGGCCTCCGGCTCAGACTAGGCATCCTCACGGCTGCCGCAGCTTGGCACAGTCGTGAGCCCGCCCTTTCAGCACTTCCATGGCGTGGGGCAGGGCCTCCAGCACGGCGCCGAGGTTCTCACGCACCGCCCGGGGGCTGCCCGGTAAGTTGATGATGAGGGTGCGCCCTCGCACGCCGGCCAGACCCCGGGAAAGGGCGGCATGGATGGTTTTCTTGAGCCCGGCAGCGCGCATGGCTTCGGCCAGACCCGGCACTTCGAATTCGATGACATCCCGGGTGGCCTCGGGCGTCACATCCCGGGGACCCAGGCCGGTGCCCCCGGTGGTGATGACCAGATCGATCAGACCACCATCGCACAACATGCATAGCCGGCGGGCGATGGTCTCCCGGCAGTCCTCAAGCACCACCTGGCTGGCCACGGTGGCGCCTATCCCCTCCACCAGCTCCACCACGGTCCGCCCGCTCACGTCCTCGCGCTCTCCCCGGGCCCCGCTGTCGCTGGCGGTGATGATGGCCACATTGAACACGCTGCTGCCTCCCTAATGGGGGATAAGGACCTGTCCCGGCCGCACCGGCAGCTCCGCTCCCCGGTCCACCACCACCTGGCCGTTGACCACTACGTAGTTGATGCCCACCGGGTACCGGTGAGGATCGGTGAAAGTGGCAGCATCTAGCACGGTGGAAGGATCAAGCACCACCAGATCGGCCATCAGGCCCGGACGGATCAGCCCGCGGTCGGTGATGCCCATACGAGACGCCGGCAGGGAGGTCATCTTTCTCACCGCTTCCTCCAAGGTGAGGATGCCCTGCTGCCGCGAGTAGCGGCCGAGGACCCGGGGGAAGGTCCCATAGTTTCGGGGATGGGGCTTGCCTTGGGCGGCCTCGGCCGAACGGGCCGAGGCGTCCGAGCCGATCATCACCAGGGGATGGGCCATGACGTACTCCACGTCGGCCTCGCACATGCCAAAACCCACCATACCCACGAGCATGGCGTTATCCAGCAACAGGTCGATGACCGTCTCTTCCGGTCCGGAACTCCGGGATGCGGCGATATCCGCAATGGAGCAGCCTTCCCAGCGCCGGTCCTCATCCCGGGCCACCGCGGATACCATCACCCGGCTCCAATCCCGCCCCTGGTGCAACTCGGAGACGATCTGGGCACGCTGGGTTCGCAGCTTGCCCATGACCGCTTCCCGCTGCCCTTCACGTACCCAACCCGGTAACACCGCCGAAAGGCTGGTGGCGGAGGCGATATACGGGTACTGGTCGGCGGTAACGTCGATGCCCTGCTCCCGCGCCTCTACCATGCGGGCTAAGGCGGGACGCACCAACCCCCAGTTGGCCTCTCCGGTGACTTTAAGGTGGGAAATCTGCACGGGAATCTGAGCTGCCCTCCCGATCTCCAGCGCTTCGTCCAGGGATTGCAGCAGTCCGGCGGCCTCGTTGCGCAGGTGGGTGAAGTATATGCCTCCGTGGCGGGCGCACTCAGTCGCCAACGCTATCAACTCGGGCGTGTGTGCGTACATGCTGGGGGCGTAGATCAGCCCGGTGGACATGCCCCAGGCCCCCTGCTGCATGGCCTCGGCCACCTGGGAGACCATGCCTGCCAGCTCGGCCGGGCTGGGCTTGCGGTCCTCGTTTTTCATCACGGCCCGCCGGATGCTACCATGCCCTACCAGGGCGGCTACATTCACCGCCACCCCCTGGTGGCGCAAGGCGTCCAGGTAGTGACCCATGGTGGGCCAGTGACCGGCTTCGCCGCTCTCCAGCTGGGAGATCTCGTCTACCGGGGCGGCCGACGCTCCGCATTGTCCCACGACTTCCGTGGTTACCCCCTGGCGGATCTTGCTGGAGGCCTGGGGAAAGGTGGTAAGCGCGGCATCGGAGTGGGAATGGATGTCGATGATGCCTGGGCAGATCACCTGCCCGCCGGCATCGATCACCTTATCCGCTTGGGTGCAACCTAGCCGGCCCAAGCTGGCGATCCGCCCGCCGGCCACCGCCACATCGCCGTAGTACCACGGAGCCCCGCTGCCATCGATGATGCGGCCGCCGCGAATGACCAACTGGTACATGACTCCTGCCCCCCTTTATCTCTTGCCCGGTACCCACTTCTTTGGGCCGGTCAGAAAACCTCCTGGGCTAAGGCGGGGCGCTCTCCGTCCCGCCGGTAGTGGCCGCTGCGTCCACCGCTCTTCTCCACCAGCCGGATCTCCCCTATGACCAGGGAGCGGTCGATGGCTTTGGCCATGTCGTATACGGTGAGGGCAGCTACCGCCACGGCCGTGAGCGCCTCCATCTCCACCCCCGTCCTGCCGTTGCAGGCCACCCGGGCTTCGATGAGCAGCGATGCTGCCGGAAAGTCAAAGGCAAAATCCACTTCCACGGCGTCCAGCCCGAGGCCATGGCAGAGCGGGATGAGAGCGTCCGTCTGCTTGGCGGCCAGGATTCCGGCCACGCGGGCCACGGACAGGGGATCGCCCTTGGCCAAGCTACCTCCGGACAATCGCTCCAGCGTCTCCTGGGCCATGCGCACCTGCCCCCTCGCCACGGCCCGGCGGTAGGTGACCGCCTTCTCGCCTACATCCACCATGCGGGCCCGGCCCCGCCGGTCCCAGTGGGTGAGCTCGTCCACCTTCATCCCCCCAGACGGTGCATATGACGCCGGCGGGCCCGCTCCCGCCCGGAGGCCAGGTCGTGACCGGCGGGTTTGGCCAGGATGGCCCGGCGCATGAGCTCGCGGAGTTCCCCATCGCCCGCCCCGCTCCGCAACGCTTCCCGCAAGTCGATCTCCTCCGGTGAGCCCAGGCAGGGACTGAGCATCCCCGTGGAAGACAGCCGCAGCCGGTTGCAGCCCGGGCAGAAATGCTCGGTGAGGGGCGCGATGAACCCGACGGTGCCCACCGCCTCCTCCAGCCGGTAGTAGCGGGCGGGGCCGTTCCCCACCACACCGGTGGCGGGCAGGAGCGGGTGCTGCCGAGCCAGGCGCTGGCGCATTTCTTCAGCGGGCACAAAGTGTTCCGGCTGCAGGTCACCGCACTCGCCCAGGGGCATCAGCTCGATGAAGCGCACGTGCAGCGGGCGGTCCAGGGTAAGGGCGGCGAACTTTTCCAACTCATCGTCGTTGATACCGCGCATAACCACCACGTTGATCTTTACCGGAGAGAGCCCGGCCACCAGCGCCGCCTCAATGCCGGCCCAGGCCTGCTCCAGGCTACCGCGCCGGCAGATCGAGACGAACTTGCCGGCATCCAAGGTGTCCAAGCTGATGTTGACCCG
>DMHJ01000231.1:3222-21037 GCA_003449495.1 Clostridiales bacterium UBA8153 | reverse complement strand
GGCCGGTCGTTGCCACGGGTCACTGGGGTTTGCCCTACCCGCGGCCATCGGCGCCCAGTTCGGGAACCCGGACAAAACGGTGCTGGCCCTCTCGGGAGACGGCAGTCTCAGCATGGTGCTGGGTGAGCTGGAGACCCTGGTCCGTTATCGGCTGCCGGTAGTGGTGGTGGCCTTCATAAACCGCGCCTACAGCTGGATCAAGAGCCTCCAGGACCTCTACTACGGGGCGCGCTACCACGGTGTCGATTTTCCCGAGCCAGTGGACTTCTGTGCCGTTGCCCGGGCCTTCGGCATCCCGGCGTTCCGCCCCGGCGGAGGGGCGGAGCTGGAAGAGGTGCTGGTCTGGGCGGTTAAGGAGCGCGGGCCGGCCTTTATCGAAGTAGCCGTGGAGTGTTTGACCCGGGAAATGCCACCAGTTCACGCTTGGCAGCGAGACGCGCGGCTACCACGAGATTTGCGACAGCGCACCAGCTACTAATCAATGCAAAGACGGGCCGGCATCGCAGCCGGCCCGTCTTCATGCTGGCTTCTGGACCAATACCCTAACGGTCCTTGAGCGCCTCGGCTACCAGGTTCGGCACATCCCAGGGGAACTCGGCCACCGCGCAGCCGGCGGCCTTGAAGGCTTTCACCTTGCTTTCGAATGTGCCACGGCCCTTCTCAATGATGGCGCCGGCGTGCCCCATGCGTTTGCCGGGTGGCGCGCTCTTGCCGGCCAAGTAGGCCACGGCCGGCTTATCCATGGTCTTGAGAAACTCGGCCGCCTCCTCTTCGGCGGTGCCCCCGATCTCTCCCACCAGCACCACCGCCTTGGTGTGGGTATCGGCCGCAAACAGGGCGAGCGCATCCACAAACGACATGCCCACGATCCGGTCCCCGCCCAGCCCCACGGCGGTGCTCTGGCCTAAGCCTGCCGCGCTGAGGGTTGCCGCTACTTCATAGCTGAGAGTCCCGCTACGGGCGGCGATGCCCACCGGGCCGGGCTTATAGATGACGCTGGGCATAAATCCGGCCTTGCACTTACCTGGGCTGATCACGCCGAAGGTGTTGGGCCCCACCATGGTGGCTCGGCGCTGGCGGGCGTAAGCCACCAGCTCCAGCTCATCGTGGAGCGGGATATGCTCGGTCAACACTACCACTACTCGGATGCCGGCCGCCATGGCTTCCATGGCTGCGTCCTTAGCGAAGGGGGCCGGGACAAAGAGAATGCTAGTGTTGGCGCCGTGGCTGTGCACAGCCTCTTCCACGGTTTCGTAGACGGGCACGCCGTGAACTTCCTGGCCGGCCTTCCCCGGGGAGACCCCGGCCACCACCCGGGTGCCGTAGGCGATCATCTGGGAAGTGTGAAATGCGCCCTGGTTGCCGGTGATCCCCTGGACGAGCACTTTGGTTTTTTCGTCTACCAGGATGGCCACTACAGCTCACCTCCCGGTCCGTGGGAAATCCTGACTACTTCGGCCGCAGCGTCGCGCATGGACCGGAAAGCGGTCAGCCCGCTTTCGCGCAGGATGGACAGGGCCGCCTCTTCGTTGGTCCCCACTAGCCGTATGACCAGGGGTACCGGGATCCCCCGGGTGTTCTTTACCTGGATCAGTGCCCGGGCCACGTCATCGCAGCGGGTGATACCGCCAAAGATGTTCACCAGGATGGCCCGGGGGTTAGTGGCCAGGAGTACCTCGATGGCCCGGGCTGTGGGCTCGATGGCAGCGCCGCCTCCCGCGTCCAGGAAGTTGGCGGCCTTGCCCCCGTAGGAGGCAAGGATATCCAGGACGGCCATGGTGATGCCGGCCCCGTTGGCCATAACGGCGATGTCGCCATCCAACTGCACAAAGGCCAGACCTAGTTCCTTCACCCTGAGCTCCAGCTCGGTTCCCTCGTGGGTACGCGGGACCTGCGGGTGGCGGTACAGGGCGTCGTCATCGATATTGAGCCGGCCGTCCGCAGCTACCAGGCGGTCACCGGAAACCACCAGGGGGTTAACTTCCACCAGCTCCGCATCGTACTCCCGGAATACCTGGTACAGGCGAACCGCCGTATCGGCGAACTGGCGCGCCAAGCTTCCGGTGAGTCCCAGCCGGCGGGCGAGCTGGCGGCCGTGAAAAGGATACAGCCCCATATGTACATCCAGGTGCTGCTTGATGATGTACTTTTCCGGCACTTCCTCGATGTTGACGCCGCCTTCGGTCGAGGCCATCACCAACGGAACCCGGGCGCTGGTATCCACGGTCAAACCCAGGTACAGCTCCCGGTCGATCTTCAGCTTCTCTTCGACCAGCACCCGGTCTACCTGTAAGCCGCGGATCTGAATGCCGAGCAGGCGCGCGGCGTGGTCCCGGGCCTCCTGCGGGGTCGCGGCAAAGGCGATACCCCCGGCCTTCCCTCGTCCCCCCGCCAGTACCTGGACTTTAATGGCCACCTCGCCAAGCTCGGCGGCGATCTTCTCCGCCTCCTCCGGGGAGGCAGCCACCCGGCCGCGGGGTATGGGCACCCCATGCTTTCCCATGACCTCCTTGGCCAGGTATTCGTAGAGTTTCACGGAACTTCCCACTCTCCTTACCGTATAGTGAGCTCAGTTAGATCGCTGTGAGATTCTTTCCCGCGTACCAAGAACTCACCGCCACAACCTGCCCGTTCTGCGGTTGTGCCTAGAGCGAGGCGGATCATTCGCCCTCCATGCCTTGCCTTCCTTTCGCCGCGACTAGACCCTTACCCTGGGACCTAGCTACCCCGGTCCCAGCTTTCCCTGGGAACCAGCCGCCAAACTGAGGCGGACCGGCCTTTCAACCGGGAGCGACGTTGGACCCTGCCGTTTTCGGTTCCAGAGCAGTCCCGTGGGAACCATGCCATTCCCTCGACGCGAACGACCAGGCATTTGCTTCGCACGGCGGCTTCGCCCGGCTCTCGGGGGCAGGTTGGCATGACGGCGGCGGCCGCCGCGCAGGTGCATTGCGCCGGTTGAGGTCTTGTGGCCTGTCCCAGCGAGCACCGGGGGCGTGTTGCGAAGCTGCCTCGGCGGGTGCAGGAGGGGAAAGCTGGGGAGTGGAAGTTATCCACGGTGGGATGCTGCAGCAGCGAGGCAGCTGGGATGTGATGCATCGGGCGATAGACACTATGGTGGGAGGGTGCCGCATGGAGCGTATGAAGAGTGTCACGGGTGCAGAGTTTATGGAGAAGACCAAGTACCGGTACCTCGGCGAGTCCGACCAGGCCAAGGAGCTGCCCCAGCCGCCTGTGGAGAAGCCGGCGGAGCCGGGGAAACCCGTCATCCAGCTGCCGAAGCCCAAGGCCTGGCCGGGGGTGGCTACTGACCTGACCCAAGCTATCCAGGACCGGGTGAGCGTACGCCGGTACGGCCCCAAGCCGCTGACCTTGATGGAGCTGGCTTACCTCTTGTGGTGTGCCCAGGGAGTCAAGAGCATAGAAGCGCGCCAGGTGACGCTCAGGAACGTCCCGTCTGCGGGAGCCCGGCATCCCCTGGAGACGTACGTCTTGGCCAACAATGTGGCCGGGCTGTCTCCCGGCCTCTACCGGTACATTGCCACCGCCCACGTGCTCACCCCGATCACTACTGAGGCCGGGCTGGCCGAGCAGCTTGCCCGTGCCTGCCTGAACCAGCGCATGGTGAGCCAGGCCGCGGCCGCGTTTTTCTGGGCGGCCGACGCGTATCGCTGCGCCTGGCGCTACGGCGAACGGGGCTACCGTTATATGCACCTAGACGCCGGGCACGCGTGCCAGAACCTGGCACTGGCTGCCGTAGCCATCGGGGGTGGCAGCTGCGCCGTGGGGGCCTATGATGATGATGCGGTCAACCGGCTACTGGGACTGGACGGAGTGGACGACTTCGTAGTCTACGCCGCCGTCGTGGGCAAACAGCCCTGACGTCGTGTGACCATGGACGGACCGGTACCATTCGGTAGTTTCCCCGGTCACGACCGGGCGTGGCGTAGCAGCCGGGCAGGAATAGCGCGGGGCGGCAGGAGGAAGCTCGGTCCGCCCTAACGGGCATGCTGCAACTTGGACACCGGCTTCTGGAGGGCACGCATGCAGCGGGCTCCGATCTTCCCGGCCGACGTCATCTCCTGGGGCGGAGGCCGCCACCGCATATCGCTTCCGGCGCGGCTGGGTGCCGCCGGGTCCGGGGTGAGCACGTGCCCTGGCGAACGCGCCGCTCCAGCGAGGGGCCTGGGTCCCCTCGGAGTGCCCTACCGGCAACGCACCCGGTCTGGCAACGATCGGGCGCCGCCGGCGGGCGTGGCGGGACCCCAAGACCAAGGGCGGCGGGAATGGCCGGGTGAGGGAGGCGCCGGCGAACCCGGGCATACCGGAGAGAGAGGTACGGCCGGGAACGGGCATACTCATCCGGAAAGGGGGGCGAAGGTCATGGGTAAGACCAGGTGGACCGGTGGGAAGCACTGGGAGCAACTGATGCTCATGACCCGGCTGGGGCTGGGGCTGACGGCCTCGGCCGTGGCCGGCCTGGCCCTGGGCGTAAGCCTTGATCGACGGATGGGCACCAGGTTTTTCGCACCCATCCTGCTCCTCATCGGTTTGGGCCTGGGCTTTGCCTATGCCTACCACGTGCTCTCCGGCATCGCGCGCCACGGGGCGTAGCCGGCTAACCCGGGGCCGCGGTCAGCGGCCCGGTGCAGCCGGCGGACCACGAGGCCGGGGGTCGGGCCGTACCGCCGCCCGCCGCCTACCGGGGGGCCCTCCGGATGCGCCTAGCTTTCACTTCCCGCGCTCACTCCCTCCGCGAACATCCACCACGCCTCCTGGCCACGCTCAGGCGGCGCGCATCGTCCAGCCAATCCCTGGCGCCGCCGGGCCTGTGCGTCCCGGCCGGGTCACAGTTCAGAGTGGGCTCCGGCCCGCAGTGTCTCGCCCCGGGAAGTCCGGGTTCGCTACATGCCGGTCCCAGGGCGAGACCCCCCTTTCCCTTGACTTTAGGCACCCACGCCCCTGGCCACGGCGGGTCCTGGGCAGCATGCCGGAGTGCCCCGGCGTGGGAATGAGCATGGCCGGGTCAGAGCTGTGGACGGTGCAGGAGAACCTCATAGCCGGCCATAATTGGAGTGTGGTGCCTACTCTGGTGATACCCGGGGGGAGCTCGCTGCCGGGTCGCGGGTGGGCGACGGCTAGCGGTTGCCTCTGGTCGTCCAAGCAAGTTGACCGGGGCGCGGTAGCGGTCAGTGCGCTTGGTAGTGGGCGCTACCGGTAGGATTGATGCACCGACCCACGAAACGAGGAGGATAGGCCGTGGCGGGCCCCTTCGAGCTACATACCCCCGCGCAGCGAGGGGAAGCTGCGGCCGTATTCCGGAGTGCCTTCGTAGAGGCGGCGCCCGACCGTCCCGATCCGGGCGCCATGTTCACCTCTCGCCGGTTCGTGGCATCGTCCACCCGCATGATCTACAGTGCTTTCGGGTCGGCCGCCGATGCCCGTTGGTACGGGGTCTCCGAGAGGGGTTCGCTGGTATCGGCGGCGCTGGTGACCAATGCCGATGCCTGCCTGACCTGGCGCTCGTACTTGGCGTTGTTCCGCTTCGGGGTGGCGCTTGTGCTGATGCTGGGGTGGAGAGGCGTGCGGCGGCTGCTAAATGAGGTCAAGGCCTGGCCCGGGGGCCAGGACCGGGCAGTGGCGGCCGCCTTTTCCCCCCGGCCCGGCTTCCGGGAGCTCCAGTTGATCGCCACCTGCCCGGCGGTGCAGGGCCGGGGCCATGGCGAGAGCCTGCTCAGCTTCTTGAAGGCGGACGCTACCGCCCGGGGTTACTCCGGCCTCAGCCTGACCACCATGGGCGGAACGCCTGCCCATCGCTGGTACTTGCGCCATGGGTTTGTAAGCGAAGTGGAGTTTAGCGTACTGGACGTGGCAGTGTGCCGCATGACCCTCAATCTGCGCCACCAGAGCCCCCAAACGGGGGGGCAGCCGCCCACCCCTGAAGGCTAACCAGAAGCGCCGGTTCGGCGGTTACCGCGTGTGGAGCCTGGGTAAGACCCGACCGGCCGGGCAACGGGCGTGGAAGCCGGAACCCAACGCCTGATCGGACGGATCCTACTGGGTAAGTTTCGGAGAACCGTGTTCTTAACCGGCACGCATACGGCGACTGCGCGAGTGCCGGGGGCGAGGACAGTGGTCAACGTTTTATCGAGCACGGCCGGGCTCTCAGGGGCATTGGTGAGCTCGCGCCCCGGGTCGGCCGCGTGCAGCACCATGCCACCGGCAGCAGGCAGCGAGGACGCAAAGGGCAGGAGCGCTCCCGGTCTTTCGAGCTGTTGCATGGCAAAGTCGAATAGAGTGGCCAATGCCGGCTCCAACTCGGCTTTGGCTTCGGCATACAACCGGTCGATATTTACGTCACATCCCTGAGGCTAACTGGGATTGCCGCGCTCTGGTGGACAGCTAGCCAGCTGCCGCCATTGCCCCCAACGCAGCTGCACCGGTAACCCGCCGCCCGGGTCTTTGGCGGTGACGCGCGCCCGTCCACCACGCCTACCAGTGAGCTGGCCAGTCCGAGCCGTCCACCAGCATCCGGACCAGTAGTTCCAGGTGATGGGCGTCTACCCGGTCAAACCTCTCCAGTTCCGGGCTATCCAAGTCCAGTACGCCCAGGAGCCTTTCGGCGCGCCCCAAAGGTACCACCACTTCGGAACGGGAGGCGGCGTCGCAGGCGATGTGACCCGGGAACAGGTGCACATCGGGTACTACCACGGTAGCCCGCCGCTGGGCCGCGGTCCCGCACACCCCCCGGCCCAGGGCAATGCGCACGCAGGCCGGTTTGCCCTGGAACGGTCCCAACACCAACTGTTCGTGCCTCCACAGGTAGAAACCGGCCCAGTTCAGCCCGGGCAGGAGGTGGTAGATCAAGGAGGCGGTGTTGGCCAGGTTGGCCAGCCAGTCCCGCTCATCCTGGATGAGCGCCGTGGCCTGTTCCAGCAGCCCGGCGTAGAGGACGGGTTTGGTCTCCCCGGCCATAGCTCTAAGCTCAAACATCGTCGTGACCTCCATATTCCCGAAAACCATCCGGCCGGTGCCTGTCATTAGACCTGACCATGTCCCGGTCTGCCCACCATCCGGGAGCACAGCTGTGCAGGATATTCCTCCGCCGCGGCCGGTTTTCCTGCACTAGAGCGCGTCCGCTACCCGGCAGGGGAAGTCCGCTCGCCGGGCGAAAGCACCACTCAATGCAGAGGCAGGAGGTGCTCCCATGAGCGAGGCAATGGAGCCGGGTCCGGTTGCCACCGGGACCGGTGCGGGTGCGCGCCGGCTCACGCCCGGCGACCTGTTGAAGCTGGCCTTCGTAGCTGACCCCCAGATCAGTCCCGACGGTGCCACCATCGCCTATGTACGTACTGTCACTGATGGGGAGACCCACGAGTACCGCTCGACCATTTGGCTGGTTCCCGTCACCGGCGGGGAAGGGCGGCCCTTTACCGCCGGCCCTAAGGCCGACAGCTCCCCGCGCTGGTCGCCCGGGGGCGAGCGCTTGGCGTTCGTGTCCGATCGTTCCGGGGAGAAACAGCTGTGGCTGATGGAGCGGGCGGGAGGGGAGGCGTACCAGCTCACCACCATGCGGTACGGGGCGACCGGGCCGGTGTGGTCTCCCGACGGGAGGAGCCTGGCCTTCCTTTCGTCCGGTGCGCCCGGTGACGACGCCGCGCTGCTGTCGCGGGAAAGAACCGCCAAGGAAAAAGAGGATGAAGAGAAAGCCCGCAAGGACCGGCCGGTCACCGTCACCCGGCTCAAATACAAGGCGGACGACTCCTTCGGGCTACTCGACGGCAAGTACCGGCACCTGTGGATCGTCGATGTCCCGCCCCGTTCGGCCGACCCTATCGCGAGAGCCCGGCCCCGGCAGCTTACCCCGGGTGCCTTCGATGTGGCGGAGCCGGTCTGGGCACCGGACGGCCACCGGCTGGCCTTCGCCGCCAACTGTCTGCCCGATGCCGACCGCCACCCCACGGTTCAGGATATCCACCTGGTTCCTGCCGCCGGGGGCGAGACAAGGCGGCTGACTGCCGGTACCGGCACTTTCCACGCGCCTGCATGGTCGCCGGACGGCTCCCGCCTTTTGTGCGTGGGGCATCACGGCGAGTTCGGTTTGGCTACCCTGGATCGCCTGTGGAGTTTGGAGCCGGACACCGGCCTGCTCACCTGCTTGACTCCGGATCTGGATCTGTCCGTGGGCGACCAGGCCATTGGTGACGTGCGTTTCGGTGCTTCGGCCACCGGGCCGGTTTGGGTTGAGGGTGGGAGCGCGATCATCTTTTCCGCCAGCCGGCACGGAACCACCCAGCTCTTCCGCCTCACTGTGGCCGGCGGGCCGGTCCGCCAGCTGACGACCGGGCAACACTGGATCTACGGCTTTACCGTCGACCGGGCCGGCGGCCGGGCGGCAGTCGGCCTCGCCACTCCGGACAGTCCCGGCGAAGTGGGTAGCGTAGACCTTGCCAAGGCATCCCTGGAGACACTCACCGCGGTCAATGCCTGGCTACCCCGGGAAGTGTGGCTGGCGCGGCCGGAGGAATTCTGGTTCCCCGGAGCCGGCGCTCGGCCCATCCAGGGCTGGATCATGCCGCCGGTAGGGAAGGCCCCCGGCCGGCGCTACCCGGTGGTCCTGGAGATTCACGGAGGGCCCCACGCCATGTACGGGCCCGCCTTCTTCTTTGAGTTTCAGCTGTTGGCAGCGGAAGGGTACGGCGTGGTGTACACCAACCCCCGGGGCAGCCATGGCTATGGGCAGGAATTCGTCCACGCCGTGGTAGACCACTATGGGGAAGGCGACTTTGCCGACCTGATGGCCGCCGTCGACCACGTCACCGGCTTGGACTGGGTGGACGCCGCGCGGCTGGGAGTGACCGGAGGCAGCTACGGGGGATATATGACCAACTGGATCGTGGGCCACACGCACCGGTTCAGGGCGGCGGTAACCCAGCGTAGTATCTGTAACTGGCTGTCCTTCTACGGGGTTAGCGACATAGGTTACTATTTCGTGGAGCGGGAACTGGGGGCCACTCCCACTTCCGGACCGGAACGCCTGGCGCAGCTTTCGCCCCTGAGCTACGCCCGGGACGTAACCACACCCCTGCTCATCCTCCACTCCGAACAAGACATGCGCTGCCCGATGGAACAGGCTGAGCAGCTCTTCATTCTGCTCAAAGCCTTAGGCAAGGAGACGGAGCTGGTCAGGTTCCCGGGCTCCAACCACAACCTGTCCCGGGGCGGCCGTCCGCTCTTAAGGGTAGAACGCCTGCGCCGGATCATCGGCTGGTTCCATCGCTACCTGGGGACGGTGCCCGGCGACTACGTGCTGCAGGAAGCATGATCGGCATGACCCGAGCCCGGCGGCGGACGGCCGGCCCGTGACGTGGTGGGAACCGTGCCCACAGTACCGGTCCGCGGCCTGTTGCAGTAACGTTGTCCTACCCTTGGTACCGGTGGGCCACCGCGTACCAGGAGAAAGCTGCGCCCGGGCAGGCCCGCCCGGGCGCAGCCGGCCCGGTAGCTCGACGTACAGGTAACGCGGTGGCCACGGCAACAACCTCGGCTATCCCCGTTGACAACAAGGGGGAGGGCGTTTAGAATCTAAAGTGACGAGTGTCACTATTTTAGGAGGGGCGCTCATGCCTAAGGTCAGCGCGGCCGTGTTGTCCCGATTACCCCACTACTACCAGATCCTGACCGACCTGCGCGGGCGTGGCCGCGAGTTCGTGTCCAGCGAGCATTTAGGGCGTTTGCTGGGCATTGATGACAGCCTCGTGCGCAAGGACTTGACGGGCGTGGTGTCGGGGGTGCAGAGAGTGGGATACCACGTGCCCACCACCCTCGCCCGCATCGAGGAGATATTGGGGCTGGCCAACATCAAGGATGCCTGCCTCGCCGGCGTGGGGTCCCTGGGACGGGCCCTGCTCAGGTATCCCGGGTTCGAGCAGTATGGGATGAAAATCGTGGCGGCTTTCGACAACGACCCGGCAGTTGTCGGCAGCCAAGTGGCAGGCATCCCCGTTTTGGGCTTGAGCGAGCTGGAGTACATGATCGCCCGGCTGAAGATCCGCATCGGCATCATCGCGGTGCCGGCGCCGGCGGCCCAGGGAGTGGCCGACGGCATGTTGCGCTCCGGCATCATGGCCATCTGGAACTTCGCGCCGGTGGCCCTGGTGGCGCCGCCGGAGATCATCGTGCGCCACGAGAACCTGGCTGCGGGACTGTCTCTCATCAGCTATGAGTTGCAGGAAAAGATGCGCTTGGGCCCGTCCGGAGACACGCCGGAGCCGGGTACCTCCGGGGAATCGGAAGGAGACTGAACGATGGGTTGCGCTAGCGTCGACACCGGCTCAACGCGAAGTAGGCAATTTCTGAAAGTCAACGAGATCCTGCAGAGGTTCAACCGGGATAGTCGCCGACTCATCGCCATCTTGCAGGCGGTACAGGATGCCTACCGGTACCTGCCGCAGCCGGTGCTCAACTACCTGGCCACCAGCCTGGGTATCCCACGGGCGCGGGTCTACGGGGTGGCCACGTTCTACGCGCACTTTTCGCTGGAGCCCAAGGGCAAGTACATCATCCGCATATGCGACGGCACTGCCTGTCACGTGAATCACAGCCAGGCGTTGCTGGACCTGGTCTCCGAGAAACTGGGCATCGACCAGGAGAAGCCCACCAGCGATGATCTGCTCTTCACCGTGGAACGCGTTTCGTGCATCGGCGCGTGCGGGCTGGCTCCGGTAGCTGTGGTCAACGACTTGGTGTATGGGCAACTGGCGCCGGCCAAACTGGGTGAGGTCCTCGACGAACTGATTCGGGTCGAGAAGGGGATTTAGCCAATGGTCAATCTCGAAACCATCGCCCGGGAGGTCAACGCACGCCTGGCGCGCCCGGCGTACCGGATACTGGTCTGCGATGGTACCGGCTGTGTGGCCAGCGGTTCGCGGCCGGTCCACCGGCGCTTGCTCGAAGCTACCCAGGGGCTGGACGGCCTGGCTGAGGTCAGCCTGGCCTCAGGCGACCTGTGCCGCCCCCTGCTCAGCCGCACCGGGTGCCACGGTCTGTGCCAGCTGGGGCCCCTGGTGGTCATCCCCGGCGATGGTAACGGCCGGGAAGAGATCTTCTACTGCCGGGTGTCCCCGGAGGACGTGTCCGAGATCATCGAGAGCACCCTCGCGGAAGGAAAACCGGTGGAGCGGCTGTTGTATCGCGACCCCAACACCGGGGCGACCTACCGGAGTTCCGGAACCATCCCGTTCTACGCCCACCAGACCCGGCTGGCCCTGGTCGACTGCGGGCACGCCGAGCCGGAGAGCATCGAGGAATACGTCGCCCGGGGTGGATACGCTTCGTTGCGTCGCGTGGTGACCCAGATGAAGCCGGTGGAGGTGTGCGAGGAGCTGGTAGCTTCCGGCCTGCGCGGGCGCGGTGGGGCCGGGTTTCCCACCGGTCGCAAGTGGCTGGCCGCCCACCGGGCGAACGGTTCGCCCAAGTACCTGGTGTGCAACGGGGACGAGGGAGACCCGGGAGCGTTCATGGACCGGAGCCTGATGGAGGGCGATCCCCATCGTGTGCTGGAAGGTGCCGTCATCGCCGCCTACGCCTCCGGGGCCACCTACGGCTACTTCTACATCCGCACCGAGTATCCCCTGGCGCTATCCCGCATGCGCAAGGCCATTGAGGATGCGCGTTGCCTGGGCATCCTGGGTGAGAGCGTGTTCGGCTCGGAGTTTGCCTTTGACTGCGAAGTGATGGAAGGAGCGGGGGCCTTCGTCTGCGGTGAAGAGACCGCGCTCTTGGCCTCCATCGAGGGAGAGCGGGGCATGCCCCGTCCCAAGCCGCCGTTTCCCGCGGAAAAGGGCCTGTATGGCTGCCCAACCGTGGTGAACAACGTGGAGACGCTGGCCACGGTCCGCTGGGTCATCGAGCGTGGCGCCGCCGCCTTCCGGCACTACGGCACGCCGCTCAGCCCGGGGACCAAGACTTTCGCCCTCACCGGCCGGGTGCGCCACACCGGTCTCATCGAAGTGCCCCTGGGCACTACCTTGCGGCAGATCGTCTTCGAGATCGGCGGGGGCGTGCCCGAAGGGCGTAGGTTTAAGGCGGCCCAGATCGGGGGGCCCTCCGGCGGCTGCCTAGGGGTCCAGCACTTGGACATGCCCCTGGACTTTGAGACCCTGGGTCAGGTGGGCGCCATGGTGGGATCCGGGGGTATCGTGATCCTGGACGATACCACCTGCATCGTCGAAGTGTCCCGCTTTTTCATGGAGTTCACCCAGCACGAATCGTGCGGGAAGTGCGTTTTGTGCCGCGAGGGCACTCGCCAGATGTTGTGGATCCTCCGGGACATCGTCGAGGGCAGGGCGCAGCCGGGCGACCTGGAGCTTTTGGAGGAGACGGCCCGGGCGGTGAAGGTGGCCAGCTTGTGCGGGCTGGGCAAGAGCGCGCCCAACCCGGTGCTGAGCACCTTAGCCATTTTCCGCAGCGAATATTTGGCCCACACCGAGCGCCTGTACTGCCCGGCAGGCGTGTGCCCGGCGCTCAAGACCTTTGCCATCGACCCGGATCTGTGCAAGGGCTGTACTCTGTGCCTGCAGAAGTGCCCGGTGGGCGCCATCACCGGAGAGAGAAGGACTGTCCATCGTATTGATGTGGCCCGGTGCACCAAGTGCGGCGTATGCGAGGCCGTCTGCCGCTTCAAGGCCATCGCCGCCCGCTGAAGCGGGCCAACCGAGCAATGGAGGGGAGAGCTAAGCCGTGATGAAGCCAACCGACGGGACTATGGTCCTGGATGGCCGCATGGTGCCCATAGGTGCGCACTCCAACTTGCTGGATCTCATTCGCGCCAACGGGGTGGATCTACCGACCTTCTGCTATCACAGCGACCTGAGCGTGTACGGAGCCTGCCGGCTGTGCATCGTGGAAGTGGCAGGTCGCGGCATCGTCACCAGCTGCACCACCCGGCCTGAACCGGGCATGGTGGTCTCCACGCGCAGCGCCGATCTGCGCAACATCCGGAAACTTACCACCGAGCTTTTGCTGGCCAACCACGATATGAGTTGCCCTACCTGCCCGCGAGCCGGCTCCTGCCAGCTGCTGCGCCTGGCAGAACGCCTGGGGGTGGACGCCATCCGGTACCGCCGGCGGCAGGAAAAGCTGCCCTTGGATCTGAGCAGCGTGTCTTTAGTGCGGGATCCCAACAAATGCGTGCTGTGCGGCGACTGTGTCCGGGTCTGCCGGGAAGTGCAGGGCATCGGGGTGTTGGATTTCGCCCACCGCGGGTCGAAGGTCCAGGTGATGCCGGCCTTCGGGCAGGGGCTGGGACAGGTGGAGTGCGTCCACTGCGGCCAATGTGCCCACGTCTGCCCCACCGGGGCCCTGGCCTGTCGCAGCCAGGTCAACCAGGTCTGGGCGGCCATCCATGACCCGCAGCTGGTGGTGGTGGCCCAGGTGGCTCCCGCCGTGCGGGTGGGCATCGGCGAATCCTTCGGGTTGCCGCCGGGGGAAAGCCACATCGGTCAGACCGTGGCCGCCCTGCGCGCCATGGGCTTTGACCGGGTGTACGACACGGGCTTTGGGGCCGACCTCATCGTACTGGAAGAGGGAACCGAGTTCCTTCGCCGCTACCGGACGGGACAAGACTTACCGCTGTTCACCAGCTGCTGTCCGGCCTGGGTCAAGCTGGTGGAGCAGTCATACCCGGAGCTCATCAAGCATCTGAGTAGCTGCCGCAGCCCCCAGCAGGCCCTGGCCAGGCTGGTCAAGAAGGAATTGCCCCGGGAGATCCGGGTCCCGTCCGAGCGGATCTTCATGGTCAGCGTCATGCCGTGTACCGCCAAGAAATTCGAGGCCCAGCGTCCGGAAATGACCACCGGCGGCCGTTTCGACGTGGACGCCGTCATCACCGTGCCTGAACTGGTGCAGATGATCGCCGAGTGCGGCCTGGATTTTGCCGGCCTGGAGCCCGACCGCATGGACCTGCCATACGGGTTCAAGAGCGGCGCCGGCGTGCTGTTCGGTGCTACCGGTGGGGTAACCGAGGCGGTGCTGCGCTACACCGCGGAAGCCCTGGGCAGGTCCGGCGGGCGGCCGCTTACCTTCCACGAAGTCCGCGGCATCGAGCGACTGCGGGAAGCCGAGGTGGAGGTGGGCGGGGAGAAGCTGCGCGTGGCCGTGGTGCACGGGTTGGCGGCCGCCCAGCAACTGGCCGAAGAGGTGCTCGCAGGCGGGCGCCGGTACCACCTGGTGGAAGTCATGGCCTGCCCGGGCGGGTGCGTGGGCGGTGCGGGGCTACCGGTGGCTAAGAGCCCGGCGGTGCGGGCGGCCAGGCAAGGGTCCATCTATCGCAGCGATACCATGCTGCAGATGCGTAACAGCCAGGATAACCCTTACCTGCAGCGGGCCTACGCGGACACCTTGGGCAAGCCGGGGAGTCCGGTGGCCCACGAGCTGCTGCACACCCACTACCACTCCCGGCGGCGCACCGGCGCCATGGAGGTAGAACTGGCCGATGCGGCGAACGGCCGGGTGGTGCGGGTGGAAGTGTGCGTGGGCACCAACTGCCACCTGCGGGGCAGTCACGACCTGCTCCACCGGCTCCTCACCTACGTGCACCAGCGGGAATGGGGTCACCTGGTGGACATCGCCGCGACCTTCTGCAACGAGGTGTGCGAAAAGGGCCCGGCGGTGCGGGTCGGCGGCGAGCTCTACGAAGGATGCACCTTGGAGCTGGTGCTTGAGCGGCTGGAGCGGGCCATGGCCGACGTCTCTCTCCAGCCCGAGGAATAGGTGGGAGGCCTATGACTGCCGGTGGTACGGAAATGGGCACGCCTGCCGGTGCCGTCCTCTGGACCAATGCCGCACGTTGCCGGGACTGTAACCGCTGCGTAAGTTCCTGCCCGGTGAAGGCCGTTCGCAAGCAGGGCGGCCAGGCTCAGGTGGTGGCGGACCAGTGCATCCTGTGCGGTCGTTGCGTCCTCGATTGCCCCCAGCAAGCCAAATCCTACCGGGATGAGACGGGTGTGGCGCAAGGGCTGATGGACGCCGGAGTGACGGTCATCGCCTCGGTGGCCCCCAGCTATCCGGGAGCCTTCTCGCCTGCGGAAAGCCGGGCGCTACCTTCGGTATTGCGCCAGCTCGGCTTCCGGCTGGTCACCGAGACGGCGGTAGGCGCGGAACTGGTGGCCTCGTACTGCCGGGAGCTGCTGGCCCAGCATCCAGAAGGGCGCTACCTGACCAGCACCTGCCCTTCCGTGGTCGAGTATGTGCGCAGGCTGTCTCCGGCGGTGGAGGCCGCCCTGTTTCCCGTGGTATCGCCGATGGTGGCCCATGCCCGTTTCCTCAAGCAGCGGTACGGCCCGGACGCGGCCGTGGTCTTCATCGGGCCCTGCATCGCCAAGAAGGCGGAGGCGGAGGCCGCCCGGGAGGATGTGGCCGCCGCGCTCACCTTCGAGGAGCTGCGGCTATGGGCCGGGCGGGAGGGTATCGATTTCCATCAGGCCGAACCCAGCGGGTTCGATGACGTGCGGCCGGGCAAGGGCACCCAGTTCCCGGTGGGCGGAGGCCTGGCCTACGCGGCCGGGTGGTCCACCGACCGGCTGGCCCGCCAAATCTTGGCGGTGACCGGTCCGGAAGCGGTGAAGGAAGCCATCGACTATGTGCAGCGAGTGAGCGAGCCGGTGGTCGTGGAAGCCCTCATGTGTCCGGGGGGTTGTCTGGGAGGCGTGGGCATGCCCCGGGGGTGCGGCCGGCTGGAGACGCGGCATGCCTTCATGAAGGCCATGGCCACCGGTGCCGGCACCGAGGACCTGCGGAGGGCTCCAGTGCCCGACCGGGTAGAGGTGGACCTTCATGCCAGCTATCCCCACCGGCCGGCGCCGGCCCCGGCCTATGATGAAGGAGCCATCCGCCAGGTACTGGCCCGCACCGGCAAACTGGATGCGTCTGATGAGTTGAACTGCCGGGCTTGCGGCTATCCCACGTGCCGGGACAAAGCTGTGGCGGTGCTCAGCGGCATGGCCGAAGTGGACATGTGCATGCCGTATATGCGGCGGCGAGCCGAACTGCAGAGCGATGCCATCATCCAGAATAGCCCCAACGCCATCGTCATCCTGGACCGCGATCTGCGCATCCTCAGGGTTAACACCCAGTTTTGCCGCTTATTCATGACCTCTGATGCCTGTCTGGGCAAACATGTCAGCTACTTTCTTGATGCCGAGCCGTTCCGCAGCGTGTTGGCCGGGGAAGTGGACCTCTACGATGAGACGGTACGACACGCCGCCTACGGCGTGGTCTGTCACCAGCTGGTGTATCGCGTGGGCAACGAGGAATCCTTTGAGGTCGTGGGAGTCCTGGTCAACCTCACCCGCAGCAAGCGCCAGGAGGCCGCGCTCGATCTTTTGCGCCGGGAGGCGCTGGAGCGGGCGGAGAATGTCATCGATAGCCAGGTACGCATCGCCCAGGAAGTGGCCAAGCTTCTGGGGAAGTCTGCCGCCGATACCCGGGCTACGCTGGCCCGGTTGACCGAGCTGGTGCGGCGTAAGGAAGGGGAGTAATGGCGCGGCTTTTCGTCGAGGAGGTCCATTGCCAGCTGCCCAAGGACGGGCACCGGCATTCGGGCGATGTGATCCGCATCGAGCGTATGCCCGAGTTCACCCTGGCGGTCCTGGCGGATGGGATGGGTTCGGGCATCCCGGCCAATGTCGCGGCGACCCTGGTTTCCGAGTACCTGGTGGCCCTGGTAGCTGCCGGCTGCACGCTGGGGGAGGCCATGCGGGTGCAACTGAGGGCCATGCGCGCGGGCCGGTCGGGCGAAGGCCCCTGGGCGGCGTTCTCCGCCGTCCAGATCCGGAGCGACGGAGAGATCCTGGTCTACAGCTACGAATCGCCGCCCCCGCTGATCATCGGCCCCAAAGGCGTGGAAGTCCTGGCGGTGGTGCCCCGCTACGTGGAAGGCGAAGTGGTGGGGGAGCTGCCCAATCATATGCGGCCGGGGGAATCCCTGCTCCTGGTGAGCGACGGCATCACCCAGGCCGGCCTGGGACGAGGGTTGCGGCAGGGGTGGGGGGAAGCGGGACTCAAGCGCTTTCTGGACGGTACCCGCCTGGACCACCCGGCGGCCGCCCTGCGCGCTCCCGCACTGGTGGTGAACGAAGCCCGGGCCATCTCGCAGGACCGTCCGGCCGACGATCTCTCGGCCATGGCGCTCCTGTTGCGCCGGCCCCGCACCCTGCACATTCTCACCGGGCCCCCGGCCCGTCGCGAAGACACTCACCGGGTGATTGAGGAGTTTTTGGCGGCGGAGGGGGCCAAAGCGGTGTGCGGCGGCACCACCTCCATGCTGGTCGCCCAACACCTGGGGGTGGAGTTCCAGGTCCACCCGGGCCGCCTGGGCACGCCCGCCCACTACACCATCGAAGGCCTCGAGCTGTCCTGCGAGGGGACCCTCACCCTCAACCGGACCAACAACGTCTACGAGCAGCCCGAACTGGCGGCCGAAGCGGGATACGGCGCCCAGCGCCTCCTGGAGCTTTTGGGCCAGGCGGATGAGGTGCATTTCCGCGTCGGCAAGGCCCAGAACCCTGCCCATCTGGGTACATTGCGGCCGGCGGGCATGTTGAGCCGGGGTGCGGTGGTGGCCACCCTGGCGGATAAGTTGCGGCAGGCGGGCAAGCTGGTGACCATTCGCGAGCAGTGAGTAGATCCGGCGCATGTACCTTCCCCAGAGGACCCCGCACCACTACCGGCGTGGAACACCTCCCAGGTTGTCCCTTCCCCCGCCTTCCTCCGGGCCTGGGCGCTTCCGGAAGGCAGGAGAAGGCGGGAGCGGCGGAGA
>DMHJ01000231.1:0-3099 GCA_003449495.1 Clostridiales bacterium UBA8153 | reverse complement strand
GAGCCGGGGTGCGGTGGTGGCTGCCCTGGCCGATAAATTGCGGCAGGCGGGCAAGCTGGTGACCATTCGCGAGCAGTGAGTAGATCCGGTGCATGTACCTTCCCCGGAGGACCCCGCACCACTACCGGAGTGGAACACCTGCCAGGTTGTCCCTTCCCCCGCCTTCCTCCGGGCCTGGGCGCTTCCGGAAGGCAGGAGAAGGCGGGAGCGGCGGAGAAGTTGGGGATATTTCGATTGCCGAACGAGAAAGGGGGAATCCCATGCGGCAGTTTACCGGCGAGGTCTTAGAGGCAGTACGGCGGCAGGGCGCTACTTACGCCGATGTAAGGGTGGTGGACAAGCGCTCGGAAACGGTAAGCGTCCGGCGCGGCATTCCGAACCTCGGCCGGGGCAGCTCCCGGGGATTCGGCGTACGGGTGGTGTGCGATGGCGCCTGGGGCTTTGCGTCCAGCCCCGACTTTGATGACGAGGCCGTGGCCAGGACGGCAGCTAAGGCCGTAGCCCTGGCCCGGGCCAGCGCCTTGTGCAAACAAGACGACGTGGTCTTGAGCCCGGAGCCGGCACTGACCGGCCGCTACTCCGCCCCGGTGAAGCAGGACCCTTTTGCCGTTAAAGTGGAGGAGCGGGCCGAGCTGCTGTTGGACGTCGACCGCCTGATGCGCCAGCAGGCGGGGATACGTTCTACCGCCAGCTACATCCGGTGCGAGCGGCTGGACAAAGTGTTTGCCAGCACGGAAGGGGCTTATTTGGAGCAGACCATCACCGAGGTAGGGGCTTCCATCTCGGCTACGGCCGCCGACGGAGGCGAATCCCAGACCCGCTCCTACCCCAACGGGCGCAGTGGAGGTCACGCCACCGCAGGCTTCGAGTTCGTGGCCGGGCTGGAGCTGGACCGGGAAGCGGAGCGCGTCTCCCGGGAGGCGGTCGAGCTGTTGCAGGCCGAGCCTTGCCCCAGCGAAACCACCCAGCTCATCTTGGACGGCTCCTGCCTGGCCCTGCACGTGCATGAGACCGTTGGCCACCCCATCGAGCTAGACCGGGTGCTGGGCTGGGAGATCAGCATGGCCGGCGCCTCCTTCCTCACCCCCAACTACCTGGGCCATCTCCAGTATGCCGCCGGGCACGTCAACCTCACCGCCGATGCCACCATCCCGGGTGGCCTGGGCAGCTTTGGGTATGACGATGACGGCGTACCCGCCCAGCGGGCGGACATCGTCAAAGACGGGGTCTTTGTCGGCTACCTTACCTCCCGGGAAACCGCACCCACCCTCGGGCAAACCAGCATGGGCGCGTCCCGGGCCACCGACTGGAACAAGATCCCCCTGGTGCGCATGACCAACGTGAACCTTGAACCCGGTGACTGGTCCACCCACGAGCTCATCGCCGGCACCAAGCGGGGGATCCTCATGGAAGGCATCGGATCCGGCAGCATCGACGATATGCGCACCAATTTCCAGTTCGGGCCGGAAATCGCCTGGGAGATCCGGGACGGGGCCAAGGGGAAGATGTATCGCAACCCCACCTACACCGGCCGCACCCTGGACTTCTGGCGCGGCTGCGATGCGGTGTCCAAAGACGGGTGGCAAGTGTGGGGCCTGCCCAGCTGCGGCAAGGGGCAGCCCGGGCAGGTGGCACACGTAGGTCACGGAGCGGCTCCGGCCCGTTTTGCCGGGGTGAAGGTAGGTGTGGGAGAATGATGGGATCTGACCGGCTCCTGAGCATCATCCAACGGGCCTTAGCCTTCTCTTCCGCCGACCAGACCGAGGTGACCATCGGACGCGCCGACACCGAGCTCACCCGGGTGGCCAATAACGTCATCCACCAGCACGTGGCCGAAGCCTCGGTACAGGTGGCGGTGCGCGTAGCTCTCAACGGGCGGCTAGGTCTTTCCTCCACCAGCCGCCTGGATGATGCGGCGCTGCGGGAGACGGTGGAAACGGCGGTAGCGGTGGCCGCCAACTCCCAGGTCGACCCGGAATTCCCCGGCTTTCCCGGGGCCCAGGCTTATGCTCCGGTAAAGGCCTTCGACGCCGAGACGGCCGGGCAGGACCCGCGCGAGCGGGCACTGGCCATCGCCCGGGTGACCGGCCGGGCCCGCCGGTCCTCGCTGTCGGTAGCCGGGTACCTGGCCGCCACCGCAGGTGAGCTGGCCATGGGCAACTCGCTGGGGCTTACCGCCTACCATGACTACACCCGGGCCGGGGTAACCTTTGTCGTCAGCTCCCCTCACGGCTCGGGATACGCCTCAGATGAGGCGGTGTCCATGCGCCGGCTGGGCGTGGACGAGGCGGCCGCCCGCGCCCAAGAGAAGTGCCTGCTCAACCAGAACCAGGTGGACATCGAGCCGGGCCCGTACACGGTGATCCTCGAACCCGAAGCCGTGGCCACCTTCTTATCCGGGCTCACTGTGGGGTTCAGCGGGGAAGCGGTCAAGGACGGTCGCAGCCCCCTGGGCCGGCTGATCGGGCAGAAGCTGGTGGGCGAGAACATCTCCTTGTGGGACGATGGCCTGGATCCCAGGGGTGAGCCGCTGCCCTTCGACGCTGAGGGTACGCCCAAGCGGCGGGTCGATCTCATCCAGGATGGCGTGATCAAGAGTGTGGTGCACAGCCGCAGCTCGGCCGCCGGGCTCCCCGGCGCCGTATCCACCGGGCATGCCGTCTCCGGCCGGGGACCCGGGGTGGGGGTGTTCCCCGCCCACGTGTTCATGGCCACCGGCAATGCCTCCCTGGAGGAGATGATTGCCTCCACCTCCCGCGGCCTGCTGGTCACCCGTTTCTGGTATCACCGCGTGGTGCACCCCATGCGGACCCTGGTTACCGGCCTCACCCGGGACGGTACCTTCTTAGTGGAGGACGGCCGGGTGGTGGCGGCCACCAAGAATCTCCGCTATACGCACCCGGTGGTGGAAGCACTCAACCACGTGGAAGCCGTCGGCAGCGAGGCCCGCTGGTGCGGGATGCACGTGCCCGCCCTCAAGATACGGGGCTTCATGTTCACCGGAGTCACCACGCATTGAACTAGCGGAGGCGGGAGGCCGACCGGCGGCACCGCCTCTACGGCTTTGGCCGGGCGCCGGGTACCAGGAATGGGAACGCG
>DMHJ01000216.1:12615-13113 GCA_003449495.1 Clostridiales bacterium UBA8153 | reverse complement strand
TGGTGATCGATTGGCACGATGCTTCCCGTGGCAACCCCGCCGCCGATGTGGCGCGGACCTGGCTTTTGCTGCGCACCGCCCACTGGCAGTACCGGGGAGTACAGCGGTTGGCGATTGGGCTGACCGCCTGGTGGGTCTTTCGCCGTTACCTCGAAGCCTATGAAGAGCTGGTACCCGGGACGCGCGAAGAGCTCTACCGCTGGCGACTGCCGGTAGCCGCAGCCCGGCTCAGCGAAGGAGTGGCGGGAGTCGAAGGTCCGCTGGCTGAGCTCGCCGAGAGACTGGCCCGGCTTGCAGGCTAGTCGCCGGTGCCCTCCAACAGGCGGCGCACCTCCTCGTCGCCCCGGGCGAGGATGCCGTCCCGCAGGACCCGGCGGGTGGCCGCGTCGAGGGTAACGGCGGACCTCGACCGTTCCAGCATGAAACGCGGGTCCGCTTGCCGGCCCCGGTACCCGGTGACATGGCCGCCGGTGATGGTGATGGACCGGTAGACGGCGT
>DMHJ01000216.1:0-12271 GCA_003449495.1 Clostridiales bacterium UBA8153 | reverse complement strand
ACCAGTCCTCCGACTTGCCCCTGACTACCAGCCGGCCGCCGGCATGCTCCACCTCCGCAGCGCCTTGCTCCATGGCCCGGATGGCGGGCACCGTCATGCCTATCCACGCCTCCGGGATGGGGTGCTTCGGTACCTCCTCGTCCTGGCACCGCAGGTACTTCCAGCGATACTCGACCATGGTCTCGCCGGTCGAGGCCAGCTCGGCGGCGGGTGGGACGTCGGCGGCAGGCGGCGGTGACGGGAGCGAACTGCCTCGGTGGTGCGGCCAAGCTGATCAGTATAAGGGCTGCCGGTACCAGCACGCGCCAGGCTCGGGCGGACAACCGGAGACCCTCCCCAAGGAGAAACTGGATCCCCAGCTTCCCCCGCAAAGCCGCTGGCTAGGTGCAGGCGGGATCAGGCATCCGGTACCCAGGCGGAGCCGCCGGCCGGGCCCGACCGGAGTCGACCGGTAAGTGCGGGCCCGGTGGGCCATGGGCTCGCCAGGGGTAGGCTCGCGCCGGTCGCGGGCCGTGGGCGTGAAGGCATTAGCGCAGCGGCGTCCCGGGATGGGCACCGGGCGCGTGGCCAGGTTCGCCGAAAGACACCCGCTCGCCGGCCCCGTGGCTACCGGGAAAGCCGCGGTCTGGAGTTAAGGCACGGAGAAGCCGGGACCCGGCCAAGACCGGGTCCCAAAGATCGGGTCACGACGTCTCCGCTATTGCGCCCGCCCGGGTAGTCCGTACCTGGACATCTCGAAACCGCCCAGGGCGGCCTCTACCGGGATCATCTTGATGCAGTCACGCTTGGCCACGTCGGTACAGATCCTGACGCATGCGGCGCACCCCTTGCAGCGGTCGATGGCCACAAAAGCGGTATGGCGCCGCTCATCGTAGAACAGCGTGTTCGGCTCCGGGCAGAACAGCGTGCACAGGCGGCAGCTGGTGGCCGAGCATTTCACCGGGTCCACTTGCGCTATCTTGTACATGCCTCATCGCTCTCCTTAGGACGGTTTCGGACCCAGCCGTGCTCGACGGCATAGCGGTGGGCGGCGCGGATGACTTCCATGTTCTTCTGGACGAGTTCAGCTTTGTGAGCGAAGCCCTTTTCCGCGGCCCGGTCCAGCGAGGCGGTACCGCCCGATGCCACAAAGTCCTTACCCAGGAAGCGCGCGCGCACTGCCTTCTCCAAGGACTCCAGGTCGGGCAGGCCCAGGATGGCGGAGACGGCGCCGATCATCGCCATGTTGGTGGCGATATCGCGCCCGGCATACTCCAGGGCGAGTTGTATCGCCGGCAGGTAGTAGACGCGGGCCCGCCGCTCGGCCAGCTCCCTCTCCTCGTCGGCCCCCAACTGCAAAGGCTGGTGGGAGTTGATGAGGATGTCCGAGTCTTCCTTGAGCCCGGAGTAGAAGGGCATGGTGTACGACTTACCGTGGGTGATCACCTGGCTGTGGAAGATCGCGATGAAGTTGGGGTATATGATCTCGCCGATCTCGCACAGCCTGTCACCGGCGATGCGTACGTAGCTCTCTACGGGAGCCATGCGCTTCTCCGACCCAAAGAAGGGCACGACGGTACTCTCCCCGCCGCCGAGGATCACCCCGTTACTGAGGATGTGCGAGGCGGTGACCACGCCCTGCCCGCCGACACCTGCCATACGAATGCTGTATCTTTTCACACCGGTCGCCCTCCTCGATGGTACTAGACGGTCGCCACGGCTTCTGGAGTCCTGGTCTCCGCTTCCACCTGCGCCAAGTAGGATTTGGCTTCATCGGTCATGATCTCTAGATAGCCGTAGCGCTCCTTCTCGACCTGGCGCGCATCGTCGAGGACCCGGTCGGGCGGGATGGAGTACTCGATGTTACAGGACGTATAGGCCTGGACATAGGCCGGACCGATCTTACGTGCCACCAGTACCGCTTTCCTGATGGTACTCACCACCCGGCCCGGGTTAGTCGGGGTGAGACGGGCGATGTAGGAGACGCCGGCGTTCTGGGCCAGTCCGATCATATCGATCTTCTCGAACTGCTTCCCCGTGGGGGCCATCTTGACCACCGTGCCCCGGCAGGTCATACCGCTTTCCTGGCCGCCGGTGTTCCCGTACACTTCATTGTCCAGCATGACGGTGGTGAACTTCTCCTTGCGGAACCAGGCATGCATGACCTGGGAGAACCCGATATCGGCGATGCCGCCGTCTCCGGCCATGACCACCACGTCCTTGTCCTGCTCGGGGAAACGAATGGCCAGACCCCGCTTGATGCCGGAGGCCACTCCGTTGGTGTCGCAGTAGTTGCCGTAAACAAAGGGGATGGCCGCCTGGGCGAGGGCCAGCCGGCCGCAGCCGGCGGTGCCCACGATGATGGTGTGCTCGGGGTTGGGTAGCCCGATCAGGCTGAGCCGGATGAACAGGGCCATGGCGCACCCTTCGCACATGGGGTGCTCCTCGAGTACTTCCTTGAACGTCCCCAGCTCGGACAGCTTGATCTGCCGCCCGAACGGTCCCTTCTCCACCAGATCCTGGTACTCCTTGGGCATAAAACGCATAAACCCCGGGGCCACCTTCAGCGTCTTCAATGCCATCGCCTAGCACCTCGCAGTATGGATTTGAACCCTGCCTAGAGCGGTTTGCCCTCAAACACCCACTCGAGGATCATTTCAGTCGGCATGGTGATACCGCCGCAGACGCGCGGACCGTCGGCGATCTCCGCGTCTACCCAACCATAGAGGGTGGACCTTACTTCCCGGTTCAGCCACCCTATGCAGTTGAACTCGGGAACGATGATGCGCTTGGCATGGGCGCACGCTTGGCGTAGTTCCTCCCCGGGGAAGGGCCGTAGGGACTTGATCTTGATGAGGCCCACTTCTTTTCCGGCTTCCTCGGCCTGCCGCACCGCTTCCCGGGACTGGGATACCGCGCTGCCCGAGGCGATGAGCATGGTTTCGGCACCGGGATTGACGACTTCGATGAGTCCCCCAAGGTAACGCGTGATCCACTGGCGCGAGCGCTCCAGGGCGGCCTGGATCTCTTGTTGCCAGGCAGCGTGCATCTGGTAGCTGATGAAGTTGCTCTTCTGGATGGGGGCATCCCGGGCGATGCGGATGGGCGGATTCTCATTGTCGATCATAGGCACCGCTTCGCTGTAGCATTCCCGGGCCGGAAGCTTCAAGTCCGCCGAGGGCATCTCCACCCACCCGCGGGCGTGGGTGACGAAGAAGCCGTCTACCGCCACCGCCACGGGTAGCGTAACTTCGCACTTTTCCGAGATCACGAACCCGGCCAGAGTATAGTCGAAGAAATCCTGTTGGTTCTCGGCGTGGAGGACGACGTTGCCGGTAAGGAGCATGTATCCCAGTTCCAGGTTATCGGGCTGGATGGATAACGGAGCGTTGATCACCCGGCACATGATGAGAAACACCAGCGGGAGTCGGTGTCCGGGCCAGGAAGCCACCGTTTCCAGGCCGCGCATGAGCCCCGGCCCGGAGGAGGCGGTCAGACATCGCACACCCGTGCGCGAAGCGCCGGACATGGCAGCAAACGCACCTACCTCGTCCTCGGCCCGGTAGTAGTCTCGCAGGTACCCTTCAGCGTACAACTCGCCCACCTGCTGCATGGTCTCGCTCTGGGGCGTGATGGGGTAGGCGATGGCGATGTCCACATTGCCCCGGCGCACCGCCTCGTTGGCCGCCTCGCTCCCGGTGATGTATGATCGGGTGCGGGGGGCCTCGAAAAACAGGTATTCGGGCGTGACTACACGCTGTTTCTCCGTCTTGATCATGTTGCAGTCCTCCCTGGAAAGGCTGGGGCACTGGGCAAGCGGCGATACTCGGGCAAGACTGGTCTAAGCAGGCCGCCAGACCAGTCCAGCCTCCACCGCTTGCTGGGCATGGGTAAGTTGGATACCGCAGGCGTCACCGTGCCGCGGGCGGAGGCCCTGTCGCTTCAAGCGCCGGACGGCCTCGGTGAGGGCCCGGACCTGCTCCACGTCACAGAAGGGAAGGGAAGCCATGGAGTCCTCATGACCGGCAGAATGACACAGCGTGATGGTATAACAGTTGGTGCCGGCCCGGATCATCCTCAGGGTGATGTTGGCGAAATGACAATGCACGCCAACGAAGACGCAGACTTCGATCTTGTTGTACCAGATGGTCAGATTGGGGTGACAGGGATTGATGACCGCCTCCGGGTCGATCTTGGGATAGATGGGGCGGTAGTCGGGCATGGGGATGATGCGCACGCCCGGGATCTCCTCAGCCAGCTCCAGGACACTGGCGGCCTTCTCGGAGACGCCTTCCTTCCAGGCCCATAGCACCAGGGGGCCCGGGAAGATGGTGGGGTTCTTGCGGGACAGCAGCTCCTGGGCCATGACCTCCAGGGCGGCCTCCTCACTCACCAGCCTTCCTTCCACCAGGCCCTGTCCTTTCTCGGGAAGCACGATCCCGCAACAAGCTGCTGCGGGAGGGAGCAGGCCGGCCGGCCCGGTGGTGATGCAGTAGGGTGTGCACGATTTCACAGTTCAGACCACCTTAGTTTTGGTAATGGCATGCCTATGGAGAACGAGCGCAAGGGAAGAAGGTCACTCGGTATCCAATCTAACCAACCCGGCGACTCCCACTACTAAAGAGCCGGCATCGGCCCGGACCCTCGGGGACCCCGGGGGCGGCCCAATCTATTCTCGGGGAAGCCCACCGTCCCCGCGGCATCGCCCGGCCCCGCCCTCTCTATTCTCAGGCCGGCTACCGGGTTCCTGCCTGGACGGTGAGGCCAGACTTTGCCGACCCTCCAAACCAGAATTGTACATCGTTGCGGATCGCCATGTCAAGGAAGGCTAGCACCCGCGAAGCGCGCACACTTACGCTCGACCTGCTTCATAGCTATCGCAGGCTTCTCTAGAAGGAGTTTGACCTTTGCCAGCAAGTGACAACTTTGGCCGGATTGTCCCAACGGCATCCAGTAGACTCCCACCCAGACCCCGGTGAATCTGGTAGCGACCGCACGGCAGCCAGTTTCACACTACTTCACTAGAGACGTGACCGGGCAATGCAACACCTCATCATTGCTAACCTGGGACTACCTATTGCCACCAAAAACACTTCCGAGCCCTGCCCGGTGGCGCTCCACCCGGAGTGTCCATCATTTCGGCCCCGGTGTTTCTTTCCGCCGGGCCGGTGCTCCTGATCCTGGAAGCCTGGGTGGCTTATCCCGGCTCACAGAGAATGGACAGGGGTGCTTGAGAGGCAAACCATCCTACCACGGTGATAACTGTTCAGCCAGCCGCCGAAGGGCCCTTTCGTCCGGGAAGGAACCCGTCCCACCGTCCCACCGTCCAGACAGGTACGAGCAGGTGATGGCATGAAGGTTCTTCTCATATACCCCGATTTCCTTGAAAGCAAAGGCGGCACCGCCCAGCACGGCAGCTACTCGGAGGGCCTGGCTTCCTTGTCGGCCGTGCTCAAGAGCCAGGGACACCAGGTGGCCCTCATGCACCTGACGCGGCCGGCCCGTGAACGGGAGTACCTGGCCGAACTGGCCTTCCACCGGCCCGACCTGGTAGGTTTTAACGCCCGCACCAGCGTGTTCCCGTACGTCCGCCAGTATGCCCGGTGGACCAAGCAGTACGGCGATGTCCCCACCATCTGCGGGGGATACCATGCCACCCTCATGCCCCAGGAGACCCTGGACACGCCGGGCATCGATGCTGTGTGCATCGGGGAAGGCGAGTATGTCATGGCCGGTCTTAGCCGGGCCCTAGAGCGGGGGGAGGACTGGTCGCAACTGCCCGGCCTGTGGACGCGGAGAAACGGGAGACTAGTGCGGAACCCGGTAGCACCGCTGGTGGACCTGGATGAGCTCCCCTTGCCCGACTTCGGCCTGTTCGAATACCGCCTTCTGGCGGCTTCCCAGCTGTCCACGGCGCTGGTGATTCTGTCCAGGGGCTGCCCTTACAGCTGCGCTTACTGCTGTAACCACGGCCTGCGCAAGGTGTACCCCAACCCGGCCAAGTACACCCGGTTCAGAAGTCCGGAGCGTTCCATCGCCTACCTCGAGCAGCTGCGCGCCAGCTACCCGGGCCTGCGCTTTTTGAACTTCATGGATGACATACTGCCCCTCAACCGGGAGTGGTTCGCCGATTTCATCGACCGCTACCGGAAAGAGGTGGGACTCCCCTTCAGTTGCCGCCTGCGGGCCAACCTGGTCGACCGTGAGGTGGTTTCTGCCCTCAAGCAGGCCGGGTGCTATCTGGTACACATGGGGGTGGAGACCGGCGACGAGGAGCTGCGCAAGACGGTGCTCCAGCGGCCCATCACAGAGGAACAACTCGTGCAGGCCTTTGCCACCTGCCGGGAGCTGGGCATCTCCACACTGGCCTACAACATGATCAACTTACCCGGCGAGACGGTGAGGGCCACGCTTTCCACCATCGAACTCAACGCCCGGCTCAAGCCCCGGCGGCTGGTGGTGAGCATCTTCTACCCCTACCCGGGGACGGACTTGCACCGGCTGACCCGGGAGCGCGGGTGGCTGGACGCTTCGGACTACCGGTCCGATATGCCGCTCAGACAGCCGGGATACAGCCCGGCCCAGGTGTGGTTCATGCACCGGTACTTCAAGTCGCTGGTGGGAGTGTACCAGCTCCTGTACCGGCTACCCGTTCCGGCACACCGGACCGTCCGGCATGCTCTCGAGGCGGTATTATGTTCGCCTCTGTTGCCCCGTCGGTGCCTGGCGCTGGCGGCGGACGTCGCCATCTTTACCGGGGTGGGCCTGAAGCGGTTCTTGATGCGGCACTTTCCGGGCCTGTACCTAAGGCTGCGTGACCGGGTGGTGGGAAGAGTGTCGGCCTAGACCAGCACAGGCAGGAGGCGGTGGGCAACTACCGGGTCGAGGTGGATGGGAGCGTGGTTGGCGCCCCCCGTGAAATGGTGATCCCCAAGGCTGGAGTGGCAGGCCGTCGCACGGAGAGAGCCATGGTCAGTACTTGGCTCACCAGGGTCTGGTGGGTAGTACAAACCGCGCCGGTGCCAATCCGTCACTCCGACCCGGCGGCTCGCTGCTGCTGCAACCCCGCCCCGCTACCGGCGGCCGCATTCTGCACCGCCGGACCAGCTATGGTCATGGCTGCAGCATCACGTTACAGTGCACCTTCTGCACGTCGTCGTGTCCGTCCAGGACTTCCAGCAGCCTCAGAAGGATGGCGGCCGGCTCCCCGGTCACCTGCAAGTAGGTCACCGGTACCATGGCGATTTCCGAGGTCTCCGCGCGGAGTCCCCCGCGCTCCAGACTGTGCTCCACCGCCACTAGTCCGTCCGGAGCAGTGAGGACGGTGAATGACTCTTCGTCTGTCTCCATGTCTTCGGCGCCGGATTCCAGCACCAGCGCGAGCATGGCGTCTTCGCTCAACGGGTATTTCTTCCTGTCTACCTGCAAGAAACCCCGCCGCTTGAACATCCAGCTTACCGACCCGGCTTCGACCATGCTGCCACCGTGCCGGGTCAGCAGGTAGCGGAGCTCGCCAGCGGTACGGTTGCGGTTGTCCGTAAAGGCCTCGACGAGGATGGCCGCCCCGCCCGGCCCGTACGCCTCGTAGGTCACCTCGTCGATACCGGCACCCTCGCCCTCCCCGGTGCCCTTGCGGATGGCCCGGGCGATGCCGTCACCGGGCACATTGCCGTCCCGAGCCTTCTGCATGGCCAGCTTGAGCCGGAAATTTGCCTCGGGATTGCCGCCGCCCTGCCGGGCGGCCACCATGACCTCCCGCAGCAGTTTGGAGAACAGGTTGCCCTTCTGGGCATCCACTTTGGCCTTGCGGCGTTTGATGTTGGCCCATTTGGAGTGGCCCGCCATGTCAGTTCCCTCCGATGATGACGCTATTCCCGCCTCCACGCCGGCACGGGCGGGACCGCCCGCTTGTGGGCGCTCCGAGCCTTTAGGTTCTCGATGCGCAACTTCACCTCTGCCGGCGCCTCCCCGCTCCTGATGTACGTGTCCAGTTCGGCGTAGGTGAGCCCCAGCTCTCCCTCATCGGTCTGGCCCGGCCAGAGGCCGGCCGACGGCGGCTTGTCGATGATACCCTGGGGCACCCCGAGATGACGGGCCAGCATCCGCACCTCTTCCTTGACCAGACCGCCGATGGGCTGGATGTCCACCCCGCCGTCCCCGTACTTAGTGAAGTAGCCGACGGTGATTTCCGACTGGTTGCCGGTACCCACCGCCAGGTAGTTGAAGCGGTTGGCGAAGTAATAGAGGGTTACCATGCGTAACCGCGCCTTGACATTGGCGGTGACTCCCGCCGGTGGGGGGGTAGCCTCCCCGGTGAACCGGGTGAAGCTCCGGTGGCACGCTCCGGTCAGCAGGTCGTACACCGGGCCGAGGTCGATGAGCTCGAGGGGAATCCCAAAACAGGCGGCCACCTCCCGGGCGTCTGCTACGTCCTCCGGATGGCTGTAGCAGGGAAGCACCAACCCGGCCGTCCGGCCCGGCAGGGCGCGGGCGCACAGGGCAACTACCACCGCCGAATCCAGTCCCCCGCTGACGTTGATCATGGCGCCCCGGACACCGGCCTGGGACACCTGGCCGGCCACCCAGTTTCCAAGAGAGAGGGCAGTTGCCCCCGGGTCGAATCTCGACATGTCCCACTCTCCTGCTCTATGTTGTCCGCCGGGGATAACCGCCGGGTCGGACATATAGTTCGCCCGGCAGTGCCGCTTCCCTGCCGGAGATGCCCTACCTGTAACTGTTCAGCCTACCGCCGTATCTGACTGCAAGACGTACAAGAAACGTCCAGCAAATCCCCATGGATGCCCCAAGGGGCCGCAATGGGGGATGAACTCATCGCGCTGTTCATGTTATCCTTGCGGCATGAACGGGGAGCTAATCATCCCGGGAGCCTGGTCACCCCGGCGGATATCGACCTCATCCGGCAGTTGCTCGTACGCCACCGGGATTAGGGCCGCACCCGGCTCCCCCAGGAACTGTGCCGCCCCTGGGATGGGCGAGCCGCCAGCAGCCAGCCGCGAAAGACATGGCCTGCCGTTCCCGGTTGCGCAAGCGCGACCAGCGCGGGCTGATCCCGCTGCCACCGACTCCGTCTCACCCCGGTTGGGTCTTGCGCTCCACCCGGGCGTTGGCGGAGGTGGCTCCGGTCACCTGCCCTAAGAAGCAATCCCGCTTCGGGTGCCTGCTCGGACGTCTCTCCACGCCTGGCGCCAGGGGGCTACCTCCCCCGGGTTGTCGCCAAAGCTTGGGCCCATCGCTCACCCCAGCCCCGAGGGGGCCAGAAGGAACGCCCTACCGGTTCCTGCCGGGAAGGGCTGAGCCGTTACCTCTACCTGTGGATGTGGACGTAGGTGGCGGCACCCGGCCTTGGATGATCACCGATGAAAGCAGGAGGTTGCGGCAGGTCTGGTTGCTGCCCACGGCCACCAAATCGTCCCGCACCCGGGTCCTCACCTCGGCATGGGGATGCCCGCCGACGGAAATGCGCGGCCCCAAGCCGGCCGGCTGCCGGTCAGCTGCCCCAGGGGGATCGCCAAGGGATAGGCCTGCAACTGGCGGATGCTCTCCTGTAGAAAGGAGAGCGCGGCCATTTCGATGCGGCTCACTTGCACGGTGTTGGCCTGCAGGTACATGATGTCCCCCTGGGGGTCGGTCTCGAAGTGGATCAGGTCCCGGTAGCGGACCGTACCCACGACCTCCGCGGTGATGGTCCGGGTGATGAGCTCGTTGGCCACCACATTCACCTGCACCTGGCCCAGTTCCACCAGGGTGGGCACCAGTGCCGGCTCCAGGCCCCGGCCCAGGCCGCCCGTATTACCGGGAGGCGATACCGGCGGACCTGCCGCCCCCGCGGCGCCGGGCGGTCCATCACCGTCTCTACCGGAGCCGCCGGGGCCTTGGGCCGGGATGGGAACCCTTCTGCGGGCAGAACCGTCATAACACTGGCACAGTAAGGCTATGGTGTATGGGAGCATACGGTGCTATAATCTAACCAGATGGCCCAAACCCGGAGGTATCCAACTTGACGCGAGCCCGTCCCAAGCAACCGGTACGCAAGTTCCGGTGGCTCCGCGCCCTGGTCGTCCTCACCCTCCTGGTAGGGTTGGGTGGGGTCGCCGCGGCGACCGCCTACGTCAGCCGGGCCGTAGCCGGGCTGCCTCCTCTGGAGGCCATTGAACCCAGGCCCAGCCTGACCTCGACGGTCTACGCGCGGGACGGGAGCATCCTGGCAGAGCTCCACGCCCAGGAGCACCGTATGCCCGTCAGGTTAAGCCAGGTGCCCCTCCACGTACGCCATGCCTTTATCGCCATGGAGGACCACCGCTTCTACTCCCACTTCGGGGTGGATCTTAGGGGCATCCTCCGCGCCGTGTACGTGAACCTGACCGGACAGGGCTTCCAGGGCGCCAGCACCATCACCCAGCAGCTGGCCAGGAACGCCTTCCTCACCATGGAGCGGACCTACACCCGTAAGATCCAGGAAGCCATCTTAGCCATCCAGATGGAGCGGACGTACACCAAGGACGAGATCCTGGAGCTGTACCTCAACCAGATCAACTTCGGCCGGGGCGCCTACGGTGTCCAGGCCGCCGCCCATGCCTACTTCCGCAAAGACATCTCCGAGGTGAACCTGGCCGAGGCGGCGCTGTTGGCCGCCCTCCCCTGGCGGCCGCCGCTCAACGCGGTGTCCGGGGATATGCTGGCGCGCCAGCGGAACGTCCTGGAGAAAATGTACCGCCACGGTTTCATCACCGCCGGGCAGCGGGAGGAAGCTGGCGCCACCGAGCTGGTGATCCAGCCGCGCCCCCAGGGCCGGGTGCACGCGGCCCCGTTCTTCCTGGACCACGTCCTCGAGGTACTGCTGCGCCGCTTCGGCGCGGAGACGGTATACACCCGGGGGCTGGAGGTGCACACCACCCTCGACCCCCGCATGCAGCTGGCCATGGAAAGTGCCCTCAGACGGAACCTCGATGGACTGCGTATGCAGCCGGATGGGGTCCAGGCCGCGGCACTGATCATCGACCCGGCCACCGGTCACATCCGGGCCATGATGGGCGGCCGGGTTCACGAAACTCGCCTGGGCCTTAACCGGGTGTTCTCCCTGCGCCAGCCGGGTTCGGCCATCAAGCCCCTTTCCGTCTACGTCCCCGCCCTGGACCGGGGTTATTCGCCGGGCAACGTCATTGACGACGCTCCCGTGTCGTTCCCGCAGCTACCGCCCGCGCCGCCTTTCGAGCCGGTAAACTACTACCGGGAAGGAGCAGTGCCGGTGTTCTCCGGGCTGGTCACGTTGCGCGAGGCCCTGGACCGGTCCCTCAACGTGCCCGCCGTCAAACTGGTGTCCCGCCTGGGCCCCCAGGTGTCCATGAACTACTTGCGGCAGCTGGGCATCACCACCTTGGTGAGCGAGACCACCGCCGCGGGCCTCACCGACCTGGCGCTGGCCCCCATGGCCCTAGGCGGTCTTACCCACGGCGTGAGCCTGATGGAGATGGCCATGGCCTATGCCGTCCTGGCCAACCGGGGGATCCAAGTGGATCCGGTAGCCGTACTACGCGTGGTGGACGCCGACGGCAACGTGCTCTACGAAGCGATGCCGCGCCCGCGCATCGTGTTGAGCGAAGCCACTTCCTTCATGAGCACCCACATGCTGCGCACGGTCATCACCCGGGGCACCGGCAGGTCCGCCGCCATCGGCCGGCCGGCGGCGGGCAAGACGGGCACCACCGACGATTACTCCGACGCCTGGTTTTTCGGGTATACCGCCGACTTGCTCGGAGCGGTATGGATGGGATACGACCGGGACTTCACCATGAGGGACGGCCGGGTGACGGGCGGCAGTCATCCGGCCCGCATCTGGGCGGATATGATGCGCGTTGCCCACGAGGGGCTACCGGTGCGGGATTTCCCCGGTCTACGCGGCGATCAACTCGTACAGGTAGAGATCTGTACCAAGTCCGGACGGCTTCCCGGCCCGCTCTGCCCACCGGCCCATCGCACCACCGAGGTCTTCCTGCGGGACCGGGCCCCATCCGAGCCGTGCCAGGTGCACGTAGCGGCCCGGGTATGCCGGGAACACCCGCAATACTTGGCCGGCCCCTACTGCCCGGCCACGGTGGTGCGGACTTTCATCCGGCGGCCCGAGCCCTATTTCGAGAGACCTGACGGGATACGGCCACAAGATGCCCCCCAGGAGGTCCCCACCCAGGTCTGCCCGTACCACCTGCCGGGCGGCCCGCGCCCGGGCGGGGGGTAGCTAGTGCAGTTCCACCACGGTTACGCCCTCCCCGCCCTC
>DMHJ01000052.1:2144-3007 GCA_003449495.1 Clostridiales bacterium UBA8153 | reverse complement strand
GGGTGAAACCATCCTGGTCACCGGGGCCGGCGGTTCTATCGGTTCCGAAGTGTGCACGCAGGTGATGAGGGCAGGACCCGCCAAGCTGGTCATGCTGGATCATGACGAGAATGCCCTCTTCGATGTCCTAGGTACTTTCGGCCACGAGCAGCGGAACATCGATGTGGTCATCGCCGACACCCGGGACCGCCAGCGCATGGCGGAAGTATTCGCCACCCACCGGCCCGCCGTGGTCTTGCACGCGGCCGCCCACAAGCACGTGCACTTCATGGAGCAGAACCCGGTAGAAGCCGTCAAGACCAACGTTTTCGGAAGTATCAACGTGGCAGAAAGTGCCATCAAGTGCGGGGTGGGCCGTTTTGTGTTCATATCCACGGATAAAGCTGCCAGCCCCTCCAGCGTCATGGGCGCCACCAAGCGGGTGGCCGAGATGGCCATCCAGGGCATCGCCCAGCAGGATGCAGCGCAGAACTTCATGACCGTACGGTTCGGCAATGTACTGGGAAGCCGGGGCAGCGTGGTTCCGCTATTCAAGGCTCAGATCGCCGGTGGCGGTCCGGTGACCATCACCGACCCGGAGATGGTTAGGTACTTCATGACCATCCCGGAAGCGGTGCATCTGGTTCTCCAGGCCGGCGCCATTGGCCGGGGCGGGAAGATACTGGCTCTCAACATGGGTGAACCCGTGCGCATCATGGACCTGGCCGAGAAGATGATCAGGCTCAACGGTCTCGAGCCCGGTCAGGATATTGCCATCGAAGTGATCGGGCCACGTCCAGGGGAAAGGCTCCGGGAAGTCATTGCCGGTGCAGGTGAGACGTTACTGCCGACGGCGGATCCCCGCATCTTCGAAGTGAGCATCG
>DMHJ01000052.1:0-1696 GCA_003449495.1 Clostridiales bacterium UBA8153 | reverse complement strand
CAGACTCAGCAGTACCGGGAAGCCGCGGCCGCCGACTCGAGGGGCCGGGCCACCGTGCAGTGAGCTTGGACGCCGGCCGGAGGGTGGTGCCCGGTGTTGCTCTCCTGCAACCGGCATCCGGCCGGCACGAGATGCTACAGCCAAGGTGTGACCCGGGACAGCCGGAAAGACTGCGGGTAAGCACCTGCTACCCGGGGTTTGCTCCGGGGTCCATTCCCGACCTGCCCAGCCGTGCCACCGTTGCTTGTAAGGCCCCACCTCCCAGGGGGTACGGCCGCGAGTAGCGCGTCCGTTCCGGCCCCCTTTCCCGCGCGCCCGTTCCGCTACCCTCCCGCTGATCCGCTTGGGCGCTACGGCCGGTGTCAACCAGCCGGAAGGCAATGGGAGCAGCTCCTTCCTGGCCATTATGGGCACGAACGCACTAGTGACGGGCAGGGCCCAGCCCGCGCCTGGCTGCGGCCGCCAGGAGTGGAGCATGCCTTTCCAGGATCGCCAGGGAGAGGACGCCTTCGTCCACCTTTACCGACTCGATGTAGTAGTCCAGGAGAGGTCCGCCCAAGCTGAGGCGACCGCGACCGTAGGACAAGCGCCCGGTCCCGTAACTGGCGAAGGGCGGGTCCAACGGGCTAACTTTGGCTCGGACGGAGAACCTCGCTTGCAGTTCGGGGCTGGCAACTTGCCAGTTCAGGACGAGCTCGCCGGTGGGTAAGGGGTGCCAGAACGCAGCCAAACAGCGGAAAGCCACTAACTCGCAGAAGCGCTCGGCCACCGGCCGGAGCGGGGCAAGGAAGCGGGCGGCAAGGGCAGGCATGCTCTCCACGGTAGGCCCGGCGTCGAGAGCGGCCGGGCCGAACACTCCGGAGGGCAAGAGCAGCTCCAGGGCAGCCGGTCCCAGGTCTACCGGCCGGGCGAAGCTGCTGGCCAAGATCGCCGCCAGCTGCTGGGCCACCACCCAGCGCCTCTCCCCAAGACTTAGTCCGGCAGGCACGGCGATGTCGAAACCTTCATCACGGGCGAGTAAGGCGCCCTCCGGGCCTACCTCCCCCCGCTCCCGGATGTCCTTGACGGCCAGGGCGAGAAGGTACGGCTCAAGGTCTATGGGTGGCACTGGGCGGGGATGGGCGGCAACCAGCGCCGATGCCTTTTCCACCAATGCGGCCGTAGCCATGCCAGGGAGCCTCCCTGAGTATTCTGAGTTCTAGCCCGGGCGGCCGATTCCTCTGTCTTGCCCGCAGGTGAGGAGGAATGCCCCGGTTACTTGCCGAATCGATGACGGTCGGGAGGCAACCAGGGCCTGCGGGCGCCGGGGTCGGCGGGCCAGGGCCGGTGCTGGCAAGGCTGAGTTTCCCCGGCCTTGCTGCCACCCGGGTGCCGTGCGGGTACGGTGGGTATGCCTACCGGAGCTGAGCCTGGCGTTGAGGAGGTTGAAAGGGGTGCCGAAGACAAAGAGGGCGGCCAAGACTTCCCGCCGGGGTTTCACCGTGTTGACGGCGGGGTTGACAGTCTTGGCCCTCTTACTCATCGGTAGCGGTATGTGGTACAACCGGGCACAGGACGCGCCGCGGCAGTTCACCATCGCCACCGGGCGTGGGGATATCGTCGTGGAAGTGTATCCGGCACTCATGCCGGTGACGGTGGCGAATTTCCAGCGGTTGGTCGAGGCCAAGTTCTTCGACGGCCTGACCTTCCACCGGGT